>JANPLJ010001086.1:0-6164 GCA_031426475.1 Pirellulaceae bacterium
GGAAGTAGACTCACGATACGCCGTTTGAGTTCCGCGCGTTCCGGGCGGAAGTCGATGTTGTACTCCCACGGAAGAACTTCGATGCTGGGGTCGATGCGATGACATTCTTCTGAAACAATTCCAACGGCTTCGGTCCATTTGTCAGACCATTCGGTCAGTTCTTGGTCGTTCTGGCCTGCTCCTGCGATAAATTTTTTATAGTAGAAACCTTCGGTTAGAAGAACGTAGCCGCGTATACCCGGAAAATTGGTAACGATATCGCGAACATGTTCTCTCAGTTTGGCTTTGTTATCGTCTTCGCCCGTATTGGCATAGAGAATCGCCGCGTAGACTCGGATACCGTGTTTGGACGCTCGATCGATAAGCGATCGAAGCTTGGCGGCGTCTTGCTTGCGAATGAGGTCGTAATGCGGTGGGCCCTCGACTCCGTTGGGATTGGCGTAAACCGAGGCGAAAATCGAGTCATAGCCATCGTGGGCGAGATGCGACAGGTAGTTCTCCGGCCACTGCATCCATCCGAGCCACGACAGCACCATCCGTGTCTGATAGAGGCTGTTTCGGACGATTTTAAGATCGCGAGGGACGAACGGGCCTTCGCGAAAATTCATCCGCGATTGAAGATGGAATAGCCCATGCATGACTCCCGCATCGTCCCAACCGCAAACGCAGATCTGTTGATCGCTGACGCGAATCTCGTAGTCCTTACTTCCTTTGAGTTGAAGACCGATCGGCTCGGCGTCTTCCAAACCCGTTGACAATTGTTGTCGCGTCCCGGCAATAATGGTCTTCTGTCGACTGCCCCAGCCTTCGAGCGATTCTACTTTCATCATTTCGATGCGCACCTGCATCGAATTCTGCATGTATTCGACAGTGTCGTTACAGGCATAACTTATCAAGGGCCCACCCTGGTCGAGAGCAACAATCTTCCAACCCTCAGCAGTAATTTCAAGTTCGGTTGGAGTGCTGACCGCTTCCGGACTGCGGCGTAGCGAATGGATCGATCCCTTGAGGAATGTCTTGTGATAGTCGTACCGCTCCTCGATCGGTAGGACGTTCTGGGCCTGTTCGAGAAAGGCGGCCGATGTAATAGTCTCTTCGGACATTCCCTGGCATGAGAAAGCGATCAAGACCACGAGCAATACAAGAATGAATGAACGTATTGACGGGGATGGGACCTGGGCTGTGCGACAAATAGCAGTTTGCGATAAATACATTGATGCGATTTTTGTTCCGCTTAAAAGCCTACAACGAGGGACTTCAAATTGCAGTTTATCGAGAAAAACTAGGGATTCGAACGTTTTCGACATTGCCAGTTCACAGACCTATATGGACCCAAAGACTCATTCTGATTCGCGGAGCGGGACTTAGCACTCCCTTCCACCCATCGTATCACCGTTAAAACCGGAATAACACTTCCATTTTTATGTCTCCCCGGCGAATTTTCAGTCTTGTTGCGGCGTTCTTTACCTGCAAGGAGGGGGAACCTGACATACGGCTTCGAATGAGATGCATCGCGTTTCATCAGTTTACAACAGGTCGAACCAAATGTTTTTACGTCGACGCAGCAAGATAACAGGAAACTCGCGACTTCGCACGTCGCGAGCTAGGTCGCTACGCCGCGGCGTGGCAACCATCGAAACTGCCGTCACGCTTCCTTTGTTGGCATTCTTAACCTTCGGTTCGATCGAGCTTTCTAACATGATGTTCCTTCGGCAAAGTATGTCGATTGCGTCATATGAAGGAGCTCGAAGTGCAACTCGCCCCGGCGGCTCCCAAGGCCTTGCTGAAACGAAGATTCAAGAAGTCTTGAGCGTTCGCGGGGTGACAACCTATACAATCCAATTCAACCCTGTCATTACCACTGCGACCCCCAGAGGAACCATGATCCAGGTTACCGTTGCGACGGCACCGACGAGCGTTTCCTATGCCCCATTTCGACTCTTTTCAGGAAGCTCGATTACAAGTTCATCAACGATGGTTCGTCAATAGATTCATTCCGAACATCACCAAATAACAGCGAGAGTCTCTTAACTGTTGTCTGCGAGAAACACCATGAATTTAAAGTATGTCTCCTCCCGAACCCAAGAACGAAAATCGCTCGATAACACGGCGCCCAAACGACGTGGAGCGGCCTTCGTATTAATCACGGCAATGCTGTTTGTCTTTGTCATTTCAGCTGCATTCACGATCAACTATTCGTACATGCAGCTCGTTCGAACCGAGCTGCGTGCTGCAACCGATGCGGCCGCGAAAGCCGGTGCAGAGGCGTTGGCTCGCACCGAAGACACAACCTTTGCTCGTCAAGAAGCAATCCGGTATGCGGCCGCCAATCGTGTCGCTGGCCAGCCATTCTTGCTGGGTACGACCGATGTTGAATTCGGCCAAGTTTCGCCACAGGGAGCAGGACGATGGAGCTTTACCAACAATGGAGGCACACTGAACGCAGTTCGGATTAACGCCAGAACGGGAAATGGAGCTGCCAATAGCGCCATTTCGCTTTTTTTTAGTTCCGTCCTCGGCCGTGACTCGTTTACGCCAGCCTATTCTGCCACGGCCGGTCAGCAAGAAGTTGAAGTTTGCTTATGCCTGGACCGTTCCGGTTCCATGGCTTTCGATATGTCGGGAACGGATTGGGCATACCCTGCCAGCAACCCGTTGTTCGTCCCACGTTCGGGATTGAGCACTCGCGACCAGAACTATTATTCACCGCCTCACCCAACGGCTAGCCGTTGGGCAGCACTCCGTGATGCCGTCAATATGTTTTTGACAGAAGCCGGCAATTACAACCCACCTCCTCGAACCTCTTTGGTGACTTGGGCTAACGGAATGACGTCTGGGGTATCGCCCTATGCGTACTCTCCAAGTTCGTCTACCGACGTTGCATTGCCTGCCGCCTCTGGACACAACTGGGCAGGCAACATGGCGAGCGTGCAATCGGCAATTACCAACCGCGGCGCGAGCCCCGTGATAGGTGGAACCAATCTTTCAGCAGGCTTGGACTTGGCGGTATCTGTTTTGCGAGGCACCAACTCGTCCCTCTATGCTAGCAAGGTTGTCACCCTGCTTACCGATGGTGAGTGGAACGCTGGACGCGATCCAACGGTAGCCGCATATGACGCACGAGGTCAAGGAATCACGGTGCATACGATTTCGATGTTAACGGCTCTCCAGCCCGATTTGCAAGAGATCGCCACGATTACCGGTGGCAAGTACATCGGGACTTCGAACACGATCGAGCTACGAAATGCCTTTATCGAACTTGCTCGCTCATTGCCCGTTGTGTTGACGGATTGATCTGGGCCAAACGTTGACGAATCGCGGCGATCTGAGTCGTCGCCTGATGCAATTGTTACCTATCGCAGGATAGTTGAAAGCTGAAGTTCACGATGAAAAGACTCAAGCAGAAAAAGAATGCTCGCACCGGCGCTACAGCCGTCGAATTCGCCTTTATGGTTCCAATCATCTTTACGATGTTCATTGGCTCCATCGAAGTGACACGAATGAACTTCATCCGAAACACGGCTAGCAATGCTTGCTACGAAGGTGCTCGCAAGGCTGTATCGCCAGGGGCAACGAATGCCGAAGCTGAAACGGAAGCACGGCGACTTGTTAATACGCTCGGTGTGGGTAACGGGGCAACCGTCAACGTCACTTCGACTCCCGACACCGTTACCGTTTCGATTACCATTCCAGTCAATCAGAACTCATGGGGAATCACCCGATTCACCACCGGTTTGAACGTCACACAGTCTTGCAGGCTGTCGCGTGAAAGCTTTTCTGCACCGTAGAGCTTCCTCGTTTAACGAGAAAAACGGAACAACATATTCGTAGCCGATATTCCTAAGAATTCGGATGCAGCTCGAATCACGACGTCTCCTTTGATTCGTCCAAAGTCTGACGACTTCGGCTACCGTAGAATTGCCGCAGGGAAAACGTCCAGCAAATTACGGGCACCGTAGATCTGTTCGCCGCTGCGAAGCGACGAATCGGCATTCTTCAACGCAGTATCTAGCTGCTCACCGATTATGCGGCACTGGTCCAATGCGAGGATTTCTCGGATCCAAACGCAACCTGATTCTTCGAGTTCGTTTAGAATACTTTCTTCACAAACCAAGTTCACTTGATTTACTCTATTGGACTTCGAAACGTTACGTTGATACGCATACGAAAGAAAAGGATCATGATACCAATCACCAACAAATGTCGGCATTTGGCAATCTTCATGGGCACGCTACTCATCGGTTCCATACTGAACGCAGCCAATCCACAACCCAACGTCATCTATATCATGGCCGATGAACTCGGCTACTACGAGCCCGCGTTCATGGGGAACCCGAACATCAAAACGCCGAACCTCGATAAGTTCGCTTCCGAGGGGATCGTGTTCAAGAACATGTTTGCCGGGTCGTCAGTTTGTGCTCCGACGCGATGTTGCTTCTTGACAGGAAAGCATAGCGGTCATACTTCGGTTCGGGCTAACGGGGGCGGGACACCTTTGCGCGCGGACGAGGCAACCATTGCGTCGATTGTAAAGGACCTCGGTTATGCGACCGGAGGGTTTGGTAAGTGGGGGTGCGGCGGGCGAGATTCGACGGGCGTCCCCGAAAAACACGGCTTCGATGTTTTTCTCGGTTACTACGATCAAGTTCACGCGCATACTTATTATCCACCCTACCTGATTCGGAACAGCGAAGAAGTCCCGCTCGAAGGCAACCAAGGTGGCAGTGCTGGCAAAACGTATTCTCAGTATGTGATTCACGATGCGGCGATGAAGTTCGTGCGCGAGAATAGTAAACGCTCGTTCTTTGCCTATCTGCCCTACACCCCTCCTCATGGCAATTTCAATATTCCGGACAGCGATCCAGCTTGGTCCCTCTACAAAGATCAACCGTGGGCCGAAGACGCGAGACGCTATGCCGCAATGGTGACGATGATCGACCGCCAAATCGGTGAGCTGCTAACGATGCTGAAGGAGCTTGGCATCGACAACAACACGCTAGTCCTCTTTAGTGGCGATAATGGTGCAAATGACTATTTCAAGTCTGCAGAAAATCCGCGAGGCGTACATCTCGGCAACAAAAATCCAAAGACGGGAGTCGAGTTCCGCGGTACGAAAGGGACTCTGTATGAAGGTGGAGTGCGTGTCCCATTTGCTGCCCGATGGCCTGGGAAGATTGTGGCGGGTCGCGTCAGCGAGCATCTTGGCTATTTTCCCGATATGCTCGCGACTATCGCAGAAGTAACAGGGGCCAAAGCGCCGTCGGATATCGATGGCGTTTCGATACTTCCAGAACTTGTCGGCGAGGCAATCGCCGGCAGGAAACAAGTCCAACACGACTATCTTTACTGGGAGATCAGCGGCTGGACCGCGATTCGACAGAATCAATGGCGAGCTGTTCGACCTAAACCGAATAGTTCATGGGAACTCTATGATCTCTCGGCCGACCCAAGTGAATCGAACGATATATCTGCTACTAAGCCAGACGTCCTCAACAAGCTTACATCGCTTGTCGCAGTAGCTCACGAGCCAGCTCGCGAAGGCACCTTCGCGAGCAACGATCGTCATGAACGCGATCGACGAGCGAAGTTTGGCAAGCAAGATGAACCCGAGGCTCCAGAACTAAAGCCCAAGAAAAAGGCTAAAGCAAAATAACGGATGCGTCATCGAACACAGATGCATCGTCGAAGATCGAGTTATTACGTAGCCGAATTCGTCAGAACTATGCTGTAGCCGAATTCGTCAGAATTCGGATGCGGCTCTGATGACAAAGCCGTTTCTGATAACAACGCAAGCCAGCGCTTCCTCCAAAGTTTTACAACTTCGGCTACGATGGGCCATCGTGTTTCGAGTTATACTCGGCGTTCGCGGAGTCGAACCGACTTGCCGCTGCGATCGCGTAGGAAGTAAAGCTTGGCGCGCCGTACGACGCTCTTGCGTTTGACTTCGATTTTCTCGATTCGCGGAGAATTGACTGGGAACTTTCGTTCCACGCCTTCGCCGCCAACGATTCGGCGGACGACGAACATTTCGCGAGTTCCGCTGCCGCTACGAGCGATTACGACGCCCGAGAAAATTTGAATCCGTTCCTTGGTGCCTTCGAGAATCTTGGTATGGACATCGACTGTGTCACCCACATCAAGGGGGGTTACTTTGCGAAGAGACG
>JANPLJ010001087.1:0-2574 GCA_031426475.1 Pirellulaceae bacterium
GTGTTTTCAAGTTCCTTGATCTTCTTGGTGAGTTCGTCAAAAAGCTTCCTATCGCTCGGCGACAAATCGTCTGATCCCTTTTTTTCTCCCTTTATCTTGCCGTCTTTGTTCGAGAGATGCTCTTCTTTCACTTCAGCAGCCGCCAATAACTGATCGCGTAGCGTTTGAGCTGTAGTTAACTCCGGTGGCTTCGAATTCGCCCACGCCATATTCTCTTCTTTCGAACTGAGTGGAAGGGCGTTGACTTGTCCGCGAACAAAGTAACCGTGCCACGCATAGTAGTCTCGAATCGAAAGAGGCTCGAATTTATGGTCATGGCACTGTGCGCATGCAAGAGTCATTCCCAACGCGATCGATGCAGTAGTATTAGCGATATCGACCAGGGGGTCATTGAGCTGGACTTCTTTGTCTTCCTCGTTATTGTTCGTTCGAGTCGCAGCAAGAAAACCAGTCGCGACCAGATAGTGATCGTCGCGAGGTTCCAGTTCGTCACCCGCGAACTGTTCCATCAAAAAGCGATCATAAGGCAGATCGGCGTTGAAAGCTTGAACAACATAATCTCGATAACGCCAAGCATGACTTCGCAGTTCGTTTGCTTCGTACCCATCGCTTTCAGCCCAACGAGCCAAATCAAGCCAATAGCGTCCGATTCGCTCACCGTATTGGGGCGATCGCAAGAGGCGATCGACTACCGTTTCAATCGCCGTGTTCGATCTGTCTTTCTCGAAGCTCTCCCATTCGCTGATCGTTGGAGGAAGGCCCGTCAAGTTTAACGTCAACCTTCGCAACAACGTGGCTCTATCAGCGGGCGGCGCACTTTTCAAACCTTCTGTAGCCCGTTTTTGTTCAACCAAATCATCGATGGAAGCGGTCCGATCGACTGCGATCGGCTGAAACGCCCAATGCGAATTGGCAACATGAGCGATCGGGTCGTCCGGCCAGAATGCTCCCTCGCGAATCCACTCGCGTAGGATCGACACTTCGTTCGCCGTGAGAGGAGCAACCCCGACTGGAGGCATGCGTGTGTCGGCTGCCTGCGACGAAACACGCTCGATGAGCAGGCTTGTGTCGGGTGAGCCATTTTCAACCGCGACGCCTGAGTCACCACCTGCGAAAAACTTCTCTTTCACATCGATGCGGAATCCAGCTTGCTGCTTCGATTCGCCGTGACATTTCGAACACTTTTCAATGAGAAGCGGCTGGACCTGCCTGACAAAATCGACCGCAGTCGCTGAGCCAGTCAGGAATGACAGCAGACATCCGACCAAACAAATAATGCTAAGAATGCTGCTGACGAGACCGTCGTTCAAAAGAGCTACTTTTTTCACACCGGCAATGATCACTCAGAAACCTCATCGATATCGATCCAACGTCGGCTTCGATGGCTATTGAGAATCGCTTCGCATAACAGGATCTCGCGATGACCGTCGGCAAAGGTCGGAAATGGCTGTGGGGCTTTCAAATCAGCTCGATCGATATAGCCGTAGAACGAACGGAACAGTTGCTTGAACGTATCTGGGAAACCTTCATTGTGGCCGCCGGGATAATTGCTGATCGCGGCTGCCGAGCGATCCATCAGCGAAGGATCTCGAATGAGCGATTCGTTGGGCTGAGAACGATGCCCTACCCATAGCTGATTCGGCGATTCGCTATTCCATTCGATTGCTGCTTTGGTTCCAGCGATCTCAAATCGAAGGCAATTCTTGCGACCAGCCGTCACTTGAGATACCCAAAGGCAGCCATTGGAACCGTCTTCGAATTGCAGCATGATCGAACCGCAATCTTCGGTAGCAATTTCGACCGCTTGGAGATCTGCCTCGTTTGCAACACGATTAGTAAATGTCTCTACGCCACCCAAAGGTCGAAAGCGTTTTGGATGAACCGTTCTCAAATCGGCACAAACCGACCTCACGCGTTTGCCAGTGACAAACTGAATCAGATCCAACCAATGCGTTCCGATGTCCGCGACCGCTCGCAGTTCACCTCCAGATTCGGCAAGCACTCGCCAATTAAAATCAGTTTTGTAAAGCAACCAATCCTGGACGTACGAACCGGTAACGTGAAGGAGATCGCCAATCGAGCCCGCGGAAATACGAGCCCGGGCTTCATGGCATAGTGGATAGAAGCGAATGTTATACGCGACGCCTGTCGCCAGACCGCTCTCCGAAGCAAGCTTGACAAGTTCTGCAGATTGAGCAGCATTCATCGCAAGCGGTTTTTCGCACAAGCAATGCTTACCCGCTGCGAGCACGGCCTTTGTTTGTTCGTAATGCAACACGTTGGGAGTTGTTAAATGGATCGCATCAACAGAGCTACTGCGAAGCGCTTCTTCAAACGTAGTAATGTCGCTCGGCAGTCCAAGTTGTTGAGCCGCGGTACGAGACTTTTCAGGCGTCGAGCCTACAATCCCGACCACTTCAGCACCCGCCCGCCGCAGTCCTTCGACATGGACCGGACCAATGAAACCAGTACCAACTACAACAACGCGACTCATTTGCTACCTGTTTCCTTCTTGCCAATGGGGCTAGTGCTTCGTCCAACTTTAGATTTAGGGTTTCAATTCGTAGCCGAACG
>JANPLJ010001088.1:0-3924 GCA_031426475.1 Pirellulaceae bacterium
CCACCGCCAAGGCGCAGAAAAGCATTGCCGTCTTGCGGGAAGCGTTCGGCGTCCATCCGATCTTGAGGAAATACGATGATAGCCATCCACCGCCGATACTACCGACGTCGGCAACAAGATAGATGACCACCAAAGGTAATCCCATCGTTTTTAGGTCTAATCCATGATTTTTTTGCAAGAAATCGGGGACCCAAAAAAGGTACAGCCACCAGATGGGATCGGTCATGAATTTTCCTAACGCAAAGGCCCATGTCTGCCGGTGTGGAAACAGCCGACTCCAAGCAATCGGTTCGGTAGATTCCACCGGATCACTTTGGATATAGGCGAGTTCTGCTGCCGAAACTCGAGGGTGCTTGTCGGGAGCTCGATAGGCAATGAACCAAAAGACGACCCAGACGAATCCGAGTAAACCGGTTGCGATAAACGCCCATTGCCATCCCCATGTCAATGTGATCCAAGGAACAAGCAACGGCGTCAACAACGCGCCGATGTTCGTCCCCGAGTTGAAAATCCCCGTCGCCAGTGCCCGCTCTTTCTTCGGAAACCACTCAGCGACGGTTTTGATCGATGCGGGAAAATTGCCAGCTTCTCCGAGCCCTAATACAAAACGCGCAATTGCAAAACCGGCAGTCGCACCGCCTAGCAGTACAATCGCAGGCGGATCGATCGAGAGGGTCGGCAGCTTCATCCACGGAAACCAATCGGCCATCGCATGCGCCATCGCGCCAAGGCTCCAAACGATGACAGCCAGCGAAAACCCCAGTCGCACTCCTATCCGATCCATCACGCGACCGGCAAGCAACAATCCGATCGCATACGCTGCTTGAAAACTGAAGACGATTGCCGCATAAGCGCGTTCATCAAATTCGAACTCACCCTGCAATGTCGGCTTCAAGATACCGATGACCTGCCGATCGATATAGTTAATCGCGGCCGCGAAGAAAAGCAACGCGCAGATCACCCAGCGATAATGAGAAAACGATTTGGTAGTCATAGGCTTGTTCGGAGAGCGTTAAACTGCTTGTAACAATGGGATACGCCAAATCGATTCGTTTTTATCGCAGCCAAAGCAATGGTTGAGTAATGCCAATGTTACGCTGGATCTCGGGATCGGTGGGGTCAGCAGTCAGTGTTTTCCAAAGATCTAGATACGCTTTCTCGCCCAAGGCAAGTCCCGCGAAGATCAAGTGCGGTTGGCGTGCTGGCCACCCATCCCACGCTTGCACGTCGGGCTTGAGAGTCCATTTCGACTTGTCGGCCAAGAAAGGAGAGAGGAATGCAACTGCCTTTCGAATTCCGCGGCCATCGGGAAGTTCGAAAGTCCATAGATTGTCGTTTTCTGTTGAAAGTACTTGGCAAAGTGTTGTCATATTGTCGAGCTGAAAAATCGAATAGCCATAGGGCTTTGTCCGTTCCAATTCGAGTGGAAAGCCGCCATCGAGTGCCATTTGCTTTCCGACGAAAACTTCTTTGTACTGCTTGCGACAGAGTTCAAGCTTCGCTTGATCTTGAATGAAATCGGCATAGACCGCCAATTGAAGAAAAAACGCAACGGCGTGATTGTTCTTGGCTTTCGCTTCGTCTTCGCCGTTCTTGCTGGTCGTCATCCATTCGGCAAGCTCGCCAAACCACAGCCGGAGACCGGATGCTAATTCAGGCGGAAAGGCTTTCGATTTTTCCATCGCACGAACGGCGTATGGAATCTCGATCAAATGCAATGCGTCGATGATACCGATGCCGCGTCCGGGCGAGACACCAGGAATCGCTTGAGCAAAATTCAAGTTCGGATTCATTCGAGTTTTGGGCTCGATAAAGAACCCCTGCAGAAGCTTGACCGCCTTGCCAACGTATCGCCCTTCACCGGTGATCTTGTAAGCGGCCGCGAGCGCCGCAACCGAATCGCGAACTGCTTTGACAGCCAATCGATGTTGCGAAAAATTCTCAGGGTTCGATTCGCCATCGCGTCGAATATAGGGAAGACCATCTGGCTTGCTTGGATCCGGCCACCAGTAGTCACCATTCGAATAAAAATCGTTCGGTCCACCCTGGCTAAGCTTCGCCGGAAACTCGGTTATCGAAATCGGTGCCAGTTCGAGAGCAGCAGCAGCCGCTTTGAGGATCCGGTCACGATCGATCGCTGCAATATCGAGTGTAAGTTTTGCTTTCGGTGCCGCGCTGACAGCCGCGATCTTTACCGGTGCCGTTTTAACATCCGTGGTACCGGCAGAGCTAGTTGCACTGGCAGTCGCCACTCGATTGTCCGTTACGTAGATGAAGGCTGGCTTCCTACCCTCCGAGGAAACGGAAACGTTTACTTTGTAGCCGGTTAACTGCATACTGATTCGGGCGCGACCGTTATAGAGTTGAACGACGCGAGAACCTGTTGACGTTCCGAGATTGTCCAACAAGCGACCATCGCCGGCGATCGCAAATCGCACGACATTCGCGCAATCCAGGCACTCAATATCTTCCTTGTCGAGCATCCTTGCTTCGAGCGTTGCGATGCCATCTCGCTGTGAGATTTCTTCGATGCGAAGCTTTGCCGGTTTGCCCCAGGCCATGGTTTGGTAGCCAACCTTTATCTCGTCACGGACTTCGATACCATCGCGATGGCCAACCGCAAGTAGCGTATTCTCACCTTCATTCAGTTTTACATTCCAATGAAGTCCCGCTGCTGGATAGTCCGCGCTTTTTCGCTGCTTCACGCCGGTCGACTTGCCGTTCACGAACAATTCAACATCCACACAGTTCGAATAAACCCGCACTTCTTTCTCTTCGCCTTTTTCCCCCCATCGAACCGGCCAATGGTGTCCAAACAAATGAACCATAGGCTTGTCAGACCAATAGCTTTGAAAGATGTAGTAACTCTCCTTCGGAGTTCCATCGCGTTCGATAACGCCTTTCTGATTCACACGCGGCACCGGATTCTCGGGCCGTAGTGGTGTCGCAAAGTCCTTGAAGATCCACTGCGCGCTTCCGGTCAACTCGGGGATCTCTTCCTGCTCCTTCAAATGCCAATCGAACAGGTTTGCCATGTAGCTTTCCGACCAGTCGCCATCTTTCGACATACGGACTTTGCCACCTGACGACTTATAAGCCTTACCCTTTTCGGCAGTCCCCTGACCCGTCGCAACTTTTTCGACCATCTTCTCCGGATCTTCGGAGTATCGACGCGAGTGGCTGTCGCCACCCCATTCGGCATGAAAGAAATGCTTTGTGTCTTTAATCGCTTTCTCCGTCGATGCACGATACTCGGTATATCGTCCTGAATACCATCCGGCCCATATACTCGGCGCGTAGACATCGACGATATCTTTGCAGAAGTCGCACCGCCGAATGCAGGTCGGTCGCGACGGGTCAAGTTTATGGGCAATCGTATTAAGCTCTGACATGAAGGCTCGAATCTTGTCCTTGTCGAAGACCTCGAAGTCACCAGGCCAATCGTTTTCGTTGCCGAGTCCCCACATGATGATCGATGGATGGTTGTAGTGCTGGTCGATCAAGCCATGCAGCATGTCGCGAACTTGCTGTTGATAGCGATCTCCGCCCAGACCACCGCGACACCACGGGACTTCTTCCCAAACGAGCAACCCCAGTTCGTCGCAAAGGTCGAGAACGAGCGGTGCCTGCTGGTAGTGTCCGAGACGCACGAAGTTCGCCCCCATCTCTTTGATCATCGTCATCGTCTGCCGAACGACGTCGTCAGGTACCGCCGCAGCCACGCCGGCATGGTCTTCGTGGTAATGCGTGCCTCGCAGAAGCAATCGCTCGCCGTTCAGTTTAAAGGGGCCATGTTCAACCCATTCGAAGGAACGAAAACCAAAGCGATGCGAAACTTTATGTTCGCCGTGCGCTGATTTTAAAGTGATCGAGCAGCGATAAAGTGTTGGAGACTTCGGAGACCAAAGAGCTAGCTTCACGACC
>JANPLJ010001089.1:0-3314 GCA_031426475.1 Pirellulaceae bacterium
GGAAACGAACAGATGAGCGAATGACGGACGACTGCGTAGCTCTACTTCCACAGTAAACTCCTAAAGCCTTGAAAGTTGCGAATGCCGTCTTCGTAACGAATACGGTTATCGATCCTGCAAAAAACGGTCAATGCACTAGTCAATGTTTCTAACTATCGAGTTTGAGGTAGCTACGTTCGCCAGAACGTGGAAATCCCTTCGAAGGACCACGCTCTGGCGAGCTTGTCTTTACCTACAACTTTGTCAACCGATTTAGGAATTCTCAGTGTTTCGTGCTCGTGCTCAATCCGAAGGACGGTGTTCGTGATCGTAATCGGTCGCACCGGACGTTTCGACTACGATCACGAGCACCATTTCATTGAGCACGAGCACGAGAAAAGTCTATAAATGTGGGTAATGACTAGGTCGTAAGACGTCGGAGGAAGCGCAGTAAACATCGCCTTTCGAGCCGCGTCCAAATTCTGACGAATTCGGCTACCCACCCTGAAATCTAAGTTGGACGAATCTCTAGTTCAACATCGCATACAGAATCATGTTGATTGCGATGCGCGCAGCATCGGGGCGTGGGTAGCCGCGACATTGGCTGGACTGGCGGCTTTCAAGGGCACAGCTCAGATCGTAGGGCGAGAACACGGCGACAGGTCGATCTTTCCACATGAGCAATTCGAGGACGGGAGGGCCTTCAAATCGTTGCAACTGAACCGCATTTCCCGTTTGGACGCCAGGATTTTGTATCGTCACACGACGGATATCAAACCCCTCAAACTCATTGGTCAAAATGGGATGATTCGAGGGGACTTTCGCCCAGGTTGCTCCTGGAAGAATGGTGGTCAGTTCTTCGTGAACGGCATCGGAAAACTCCTGGCTTCCGCAGATAGAATCGCCGACGACCATTCCTCCATTTTCGAAGAACGTTCGCATATGATTCCGCTCGGTGTCTGAGAAATGAAAACTTCGGCGGCCAGCTAAGTAAACTACCAGCGGTTCTTCCAATAATTTCGGATCGATAGCAATCAAGGGGGATTCGGACAATGCTTGCGATGAAATCTCGCGTTTATAGACTTCCATCAAATTGGGGATCGCGCGCGACGCCTCTTCAGCACCACCACCATGCATTAATCGGGGAAGTCGCAGCGTACCTCGAATGAGCGTTTTAGGGTCTTGCGTCGTGCGCGTGATTTCGACGATGTCGAGCTTGTCTTTCAATTCTCGGCCGGTTGCATAGGTAGCGACGTTGACCCCAAGAATCGTTGCGGTTTCACATTCACGCCGAATGTTATCCGGTAGTTGCCGTGAGCCCTGTCCATCTGGTCGATACAATTCCCATCGACAGCCAAGACTGATCGGGCTGTAAAGGACGCTCGTTCGACAGCATGAATCGAGGCCATAAAGCCAAAAGTCTTTGGGCATCGCGCTGAGGTCGGCTTTCGCTTCAGCAAACCAAACTGGATGTTCTGGCGGCAATCGTTGCAACGGTTTCTCGAAGAGCTCCTCCATCAGCGCCCGAAACGATCGGTCGAACCCTTGTCCAGAGCATCCGTTTCCGTCTTTCGCCTCCGCAAATATTAAATTTCCATTCTCAACATAATCCTTGAGCATCTGCTTTTGTTTTGCATCCAATTGAAACGCTTTCGAACCGCTTATATGCAGGACTGGCGTTTCGAGAAGATGCTCGAGAGTGGCTTGCTGAAGTGAAATACTTTGCCAAGCAAGATCTCGCTTCCAAGCTTGCTCAATATGACCCGTCAAATGATGAATCGCGTGGCGTTGAGAAGGTGGTTCAAGCTTCTCATCGATCGTCAAGCGGCCAATCACGACTTGGCGTTTCCCCTTGGCGAGGAATAACAAGGCAAGTGCCGTGTCGGAAATAAAGTCGTTATCGCCTTGTCCTTCGGAGATAAACCCGCGAAGCTTGTCCTGCCGTTTGACAAGCAATTCACATCCCTCGCGATACCAGTCGTGGTTGGCGATGAATCGCTGGCCAGTAAGTCGACCGACGCGTTCAAGCCCGTAGAGATAGTAGAACCAAAAAGAACCTGTTCCTGGGTTAATTGCGATCTTGTAGTTCCGGTGCAACCAATCGAGGCCAAGGTCGACCATACTGATACGAGGTTCCTCGAAACAGCACCGGATTCCCTCTTTTGTGATCTCCGCATCGGCAATCTGCAACGCGTCTTCCGCCATCATTAAAGACGCAATGCCCGCGCAAGTCATGCTTCCTGAAAAGCCGGCATCGTTGTATTGCCACGCTCCGGCGTTGGGATCGCCCGGCCGCTTGTGTTGACGTTTCCTCCAGTACTCAGCAGCCAATCTCATAGCGTCGGGAGATTGAGCAATTTGAGCCCGTTGAGCTTCCCAAAGCGCCAACACACCAAACTGAGAATTGGAAGGATCCGTTCGGCGCGGCGTCTTTTCATAATCCCAACCGCCCTTTCCATCGCCGTCCGTCTCTTGAGCCTCCTGCAACCATCGAACGTTGTAACGAATGTACTTTTCATACTTCGCCGGATTGGCCGTGCAATAAACCATCGTCTGCAAAGCCGATTCGTAGGTGGTTGTAGGCTTAGAACTCTGCAAAAAAGCTAACCCGTCGACGATCGTTGGATCATCTGGTGGGAGACCGCAGTTGAGCAGAGCAAGCAGTACCAATGCGGACTGGCCGCTGCCATACCGCTCGTTCCCCTTCCAACTTCCGTTAGACTGGATTTGACTTTGACGCAGATAATCAACAGCCCGCGCGATCGACTTCTCAACCACCTCTGCCGTGATCGCCTGGCCATGGGCTCGCCGGTCGCAGAAGAAAGCGAGGATGCAAAACAGAATCATCCATCGTTTCGAAACAAGGGCTTTCAGGGTCAGCTCCATCAATAGGTATCGTAAATGGTTGGTATCGATCATCATCAGAGTGCTTCATCCGATGTAGATTTTAGGGTAGCCGAATTCGTCAGAATTCGGACGCAGCTCGAAAAGCGATGTCTAGGACGCTTCCTCCGAAGTCTTACGACATCGGCTACGAATTGAAACCCAAAACTTAAAGTTGGACAAAGAACTAGTCCTTAAATAAGCATATGCCATTTTGTTGGCACGATATTTGCGCATAAAAAACTCGAAATGCCCTGCAAATCGTTGGCCTTTTCGACCAGCCCAACGATCCACGCCTAACACTGCTTTGTAGATTTCGAGTGAAGACTATTAAAGCAGATTTGATTCAACGACGCAAACGACGAATGCGTAACAGGTTAGCGAATGCATCGAGCGTCGATTCCGGCCAGCCCGTGATTGTCGGAGGTAATACGCGATATGAACTTGCAACC
>JANPLJ010001090.1:0-2632 GCA_031426475.1 Pirellulaceae bacterium
CATCGGTGGTGGGTTGTCGGGAATTGCAGCAGCTCTTTCGCTTGCCGATAGTGGGTTTCAGGTTACGTTGCTTGAGTCGAAGGGGCGCTTGGGTGGACGCGTCGGTTCGTTCGATGATGCTCATTCCGGGCAAGCCGTAGACTATTGCCAGCATGTTGGTATGGCTTGCTGTACAAACTTTGTTAAGTTTCTCGATCTGGTGGGCATCGCAGACGAATGGGAATGGCAAGAGGTCCTGCATTTTTATTCCAATCGTGGTGTTCACTTGCCACTGCACGCATCCAAGTTTCCAGCACCTTTGCATCTATCAGGACTCTTACTGCGCTGGCCTGATCTTGGGTGGGGCGATCGAATTCGTATCGCGTGGGCCTTGTTCCGATTGATGCGATTAAAGCCTTCGCCAGAGCACGATCAGATCTTAGCGTTGGACTGGCTAAGATCGACAGCCCAAACGCCTAGGACGACTACTCATTTCTGGGCAACGATTCTTGTAAGCGCGCTCGGCGAGCAAATCGACCGCGTCACATTGCAAGCGACTCGCAAGGTCTTGATCGACGGTTTTGCAGCCAACCGATCGGCCTATCACCTGTTGGTCCCAAAGCAAAAGCTTTCGCCCCTGATCGGAGTCGGAGCGGAAACGGCGCTCGCTAAACGTGGTGTGACAACGAGACTTGCGTCTCCTGTCAAACACATTCGCTGGCGTGAGGATGGATACCCAAGTGTCGAGCTATTCGATCGGACGAATCTGGACGCCGATCATGTCGTTGCTGCGGTGCCATGGCACCAAATACGCAGGCTCTTTTCGGATGACATCGTCGAGACGCCAAAGGAAATTCAAAGTTGGCGCGATAGCCTTGCAACGCTGGAATCAGCGCCGATTACGGGTGTCCATACCTGGTGGGATCAACCATGGCTGGATCCCCCACATGCGATCTTAATCGATCGGCTGTGCCAATGGGTTTTCAGTCAACCGGAAACCCATGAGCATTCGCGAACCGAATACTACTATCAAGTCGTCATCAGCGGCTCACGCGATTTACCACGAGGCAACCAACAAGTGGCGATGGATGCCGTGGTGAAGGATTTACAATCGATCTTTCCAAAAGCCGCACGATCGCGAATGCTACGAAGCAAAATGGTAACCGACCCCCATTCCGTCTTTTCAGTCGCCAAAGGGCACCAGTCCGCTCGACCCAAATGCGATCTATTTGCTGAGCACCGTCTTTGGCTGTGCGGCGATTGGACGGATACGGGTTGGCCTGCTACGATGGAAGGAGCCATCCGGTCGGGTTTCGCGGTAACCGAAGGAATTACGAGTCAACTCGGTTCTCCGCGGCGATGGATCGCGAACGATCTTCCTCGAGGTTGGCTGGCACGACTTTTGATTAGAAGCTAAATGTGAGCAACTCATTTTGGATTGGCAAACAATAATCGCGTTGTGTTTGGTAGCTCTGGCTGGAATTGCCATGCTGCCTAAGTTGTTTGGCATTTTCAGTGCGAATCAAAAGCCAGGTTGCGGTAGCTGTGGCGGTTGCCCGTCGAACAGCGAGAAAATCATTCAGAAGCCGCTGATAGGACTCAACGATATCGTCGATCGACGAAAGTAGCGGAAGGAAGGCAATTCCCACCGCGTTGAGCATTACTTCGACGTTGGTTTTCTTTCGAGTATCTCGATCGCAATATTATCAAAACGCGCAGAGCCGACTGCACCGAACAGTCCGATCAAAACGATCGCTTCGCGACAATCGGTTGGTACGTCGAAGGCGCTTTCGACCTTTCTCCAATCCAGATCTCCCACAAATGGCCCCAACCAATTGTAGCCTATTCGATTGCGATTCTCGTCCATGAACTGCAGCACGATAAAGGGTTGCTCTTCCCAAACCGATGTAAGCTTTACTCCCGACGTCATTGCGTGACCACTCAACCGCAACTTCGTGACGATGCGCCCGTCGAGCGGTAGTCCCTGCAAAAGCATCGAGGGTCCACCTTGTTGTTCGTTCGTGAATTTCACGACATGCTTTCCGGATGGAGCTTTCTCATCGTTTGTCAGAACCGCACCGAATTCATAGTACCAACCAGGGATATAGTTCTCGGTCGACTCGACTTCAAAGTCGCCGTTGACGATCGAAGGATTCGCCGCATCGAAACCTTGTTTCCGCTGAGCCTCGGCGGTACCTGTCATCGGTACAAAAAAGGTCGGTCGCGAATACACGGGAATCAATCGATTACCTTGCTTTCGAAAGACTCGCAAGAGTTGCTGGTAGCGTGTTCCGACCGGAATCACCATCAAGCCACCTTCTTTGAGTTGATCGATCAAAGGCTGGGGGGGATTTTCTGGGGAACACGTTACGATCACTTTGTCGAAAGGCGCGTGTTCCTGCCAGCCTTGATATCCGTCGCCAGCCTTCGAGAGAATGTTTTTGTAGCCAAGTCGGTCAAGTAGCTTCGCGGTCGCAGTTGCTAGCGATTCGACAATCTCGATCGTGTAGACCTGGTTCACAAGCGGACTAAGAACGGCCGCCTGATAGCCGCTGCCCGTCCCGATTTCCAACACTTTGTCGGTATTGGTTGGTTGAAGCACTTCGGTCATCAGCGCAACGATAAACGGACTGCTGATGGTTTGAGCTTCTCC
>JANPLJ010001091.1:0-2156 GCA_031426475.1 Pirellulaceae bacterium
TGAAACTTTTCGCAATGCAGCACAATGCGAGCAGGATCGCACTGAAGAACCCGCTAAAGAGAACCAAGAGCGGCAGCATCTGCAGCAGCGAGTACCATGGCAGGGCTTCGTCGCCAAGGATTGCGCGCCCTAGACCTCCGACGCTGAGAGTGACGAACATTGCCGATAGATTCACGATGGCCGTCAGTATCGATACCGTAAGCACAGCAATGTACTTGCTTAGCAGCAGTCCGAATCGAGGAACCGGAGTCGATATCAACGCTTCCATTGTGCCGCGTTCGCGTTCCCCAGCCGTCAAGTCGATCGCCGGATAGACGGCACCGGTGATGGTCATTAGCAACAGTATCAGTGGAATGACCGAGGCAATACTTGCAATCAACGACGGTGATTTACCGACTGAAGTTGCAATCAGCTCGACCATCGCTTCACGACTTCGTCCCAGTTGTTGACGAAGCTCTTCTGACTCCTGTTCGTTGATCGCCTGTAGAAGACGTTGGAACGCGTAAACAGCTGCTTCGCTATCGCCGTTCCCCAAACGGTAATGGACGTCAAAGCGACGTGGTGCGTTAGTTTGCAAATGGCTCGGTTCGGGACTGGCGTATCTGGTTTCGGGATCGATGATCCGAATGGCCAAGTCAATTTGTCCATCCTTGAGCAACGAGTCTAGATCCTCATTGACAATCACTTTCCAATTCGCCATCGGCTCGCTCGGAGCGGTTGATCGCTGAAGATCTTCGTTGCGATCGATCCGAAGTGGGCGATACGAATCGGATGTGATTCGTTGTTGTCCTGCGAGGATCGTCGCTCCAAGCTTTTCGACATCGATCTTGCTGGCAACGCCGACTAGAAATTTGTCTTGCGACCTATCGGGTTTGGCTGTCAAAATCAATCGCTGCAGCGTCATGCTTAAAAGCGGATAGACCAATAGCGGCATGAGAATCAACGTAAACAGGGTTCTTCGGTCGCGAAGTGTTTCTCGGAGTTCCTTGACGCACATCCGCCACATTCGGCCAGATAGAATCAACTCGATCATCAACGACCTTCGCTTCCCGAAGTGGTCGGCGACGCGAAAGATTCTGTATCGCCATTCTTGCGATTGCTATCGACCCACGAAGAGGCTTCATCCAGAAGATCAAGAAACATATCTACCAGATGTTTCTTGCCGGTCATCGCTTGCAACTGCTCGAGCGTCCCTTCGTAGTGCATTCGCCCCAAATGCAGCAGCCCAAATCGATCGCACAGCCGCTCGGCTTCATCCAGGCGATGCGTGGAGATCAAGACCGCTTTCCCTTGCGAGCGAAGCAATTCGACATATTCGAAGGCTGTTCGGCTACCTAGAATGTCTAATCCCCGGGTTGGCTCGTCGAGTAGCATGACCGGAGGATCGTGGATGAGTCCACGGGCGAGAATCACTCGTTGACGCTGCCCGGTACTTAGTGTCGAGCAACGTTGGTCAAGAATGTTTTCAAACCCGAGTACTCTCGCAAGGTCTTGGATTCGTTGCTTCGCAATTTCAACAGGTACAGCATAGAGATCCGCGAAATAATTCAACATCTCGCGGGCGCTTAGCCATGGATAGACGCCGTCATTGGTCGAGATCATTCCGAGTTTGGCCAGGATCGCTTGGGAACCGGCGTCTGTGCGAACATCGTCCACCGTGACATATCCATCGTCGGGTTTGAGCAATCCCATGACCATTCGCAGCGTGGTCGTTTTTCCTGCTCCGTTAGGGCCTAGCAACCCGTAGACTTCGCCTCGTTGGACGCGAAAGGAGAGTCGATCAACCACTGTTTTCGTGCCTGTTGTAGTTTCGAAGCGTTTTGTAAGGTTTGACGAAACGATCATGAGCTAACGTAAATGGTCGACGATGGTACAATGGGCTGGAGGCCTGTGCCACTTGAACACCTTAGTTTACCACGAAAACCATCCTGACAACCGATGAATACGGAATCCACGAAGCAGAAGCATGTTCTATTGGCGATGAGCGGAGGCGTCGATAGCTCTGTTGCCGCTTCGTTACTGCTTCGTGAAGGCTACGAAGTCACGGGAGTTTTCATGCGACACGGCGAAGAGTCGGCAGACGTTTGTCGGGTCGATGGAACGCAAGAAAGCCCCTTGCTTCCGATCCTCCAAGGACGACTCGATCACAAGCAAGG
>JANPLJ010001092.1:0-1437 GCA_031426475.1 Pirellulaceae bacterium
GCTAGCAAACATGGATGTTGAATAAAACGTTGTCGACGCCGTTCCGGCAAAACCAAGGATTACGATTGCCGGAACAGCGCAGATTATCATTCTCAAATTGAAAAACGTAATTAGCTGCTTGTTCCGGCCTACAGTGGTCTCGAAAGCGAGACGGCCTCTGAGGCCGACGGGCAAATGTCATTGCTGCGTAATTTCACTGCTCGAGACTTTGTAAGAATCGATCGGCCGATTTGACGATTAACAACGAACTGACGTTGAAGGCACCTTGGAAGTCGCGAATGCGGGATGTTTCCGAATATGCTACACCAGGTGCGAGTTTGGAAAGCTTGCGTAGATATTGCATGTAATGACTTGCGTCGCGTTCGGCAAGGTAGAGAGATACGCCCCACGCGATAGCATATGCATCCAACGGTTGACTTCGAAACAGTCGATCGTCGCGAATCATGCCGTCGAGAAGCGACGCCATTTTATCCGGTGATTCGGCCAGCTTCTTCCAGCGTCCCCATCGGCTTTCGTTAATAAGATCCGCTGGACTCATCGTCGTCCGCTGCGACATCATGCCGGGGGCTTCGAAGATCGACGCGAGTCCTTCTGGCATCCATAGAGGTGGATCGGACAATCGTTGATGGATGCCGCGATTGAAGGCTAGTTGATGGGCCGCTTCGTGCCAGACAGTCGCCAAGGCCTCGCGTTCGGCTTCTGGGTTGCCATGCATCTCATATAAATAGAGTCGGTTCGTTTCGATGCAGTAATAACCCACCGTCCCCGGTTGAAGTTTGCTACCTTTCTGCTGGGCATACTTCATGAATTCCTTTTGTGATGGAAAGACGATGCCGACTAATGGGAATTCTGCAGGGCGAAGCTGAAAGCCTCGAGTCGAAAAGTAGTTTTGAAAGGATCGATCGAGCTGGGAAAATCGTTGAGTCCAGCTTTGAATCGATTCGGTCGGCGCGACGATAGCAAAGTTTCCGCCACCTTCGACTGCGTAACGCTTGCCGAACTCGCGTTGCAGATTTCCTCGAATTTGAATGGCGGACTCAGGCACGAACGCTTTGTCGAGTACTTGGTGTCGACGAATCGCATTGGGTTCAAATTCAGCAAGCGATCCGTCCGTACGCAGAAGTCTCACTTGCTTCGCATCCCAAGCGATCGGTAACCCTCGTTCGACAGTCGAGTCCAACTGAATTTCCATCAGCCGCAATGGTTCAGGCGTCGGTTCGGCACAGTGACCAAGGGACGATGTGGAATTCCGAGCCAACAATACGTACAAGACTATCTCAAAGCCAATGCTCCAGCACGTTCGTAGCGGCTTGAAAGCTACCTGTCCCGAAAAGGAAACCTCTCGCTGATCGCTAGCACGAGAACGATCCGGACTACGAAAATCTCCGCCCTCTCCCCCGGCTTTGCGGGGGAGAGGGTTGAGACGGTTGGGGTGGC
>JANPLJ010001093.1:0-2260 GCA_031426475.1 Pirellulaceae bacterium
ATCGGCAAGTCGATCGTCAAACGTTTGCCGCAGAAAGCATTCGATATCTTGATCTTGGTGTTTACGGCAGCGGCAGCGTTTCGGCTGTTGATTGGCTAGTGCTTTGTTCAACTTTAGATTCTGGGTTTCAATCCGTAGCCGATGTCGTAAGACTTCGGAGGAAGCGCAGTAAACATCGCCTTTCGAGCTGCGTCCGAATTCTGACGAATTCGGCTACCCACCCTAAAATCTAAGTTGGATGAAGCACTAGGCTGAATGACGTCAACAACTTCAATTCGGGACAATTCGTTTGCGACTAACCTGCCATGCGTCGCGAAGGGGAATCCTGTTCAGATGTCCCAACGGTTTCCTCGTCTGCTTGATGTCGAAGCTGCATGACGTAAGCATCTTCGGTGGTGTCTTCGTAGAAATCTCGAAGAACCGAAACCGCTTGGAAGCCAACATTCCTGAAGAACAACTGGGCCGGAAGATTAGTCTCGCGAACTTCTAACAAAATTCGACTTCGCCGCTGATAGCTTAGCTTGCTGACCAGTTTTTCGACCATCGAACGACCGACTCCGTTGCGGCGAAACTCTTGACTCACGGCAAAGTTCAGAATATGCAAGCGGTTCTTGTGAAGCTCATAAATCATGAAGCCAACCACAACTTCGTTCAATTCAGCAACCATGCCGATGCAATTGCGCTGTCGGAGAGCTCGAATGAATTCATCTTCGGACCAAGGGAACTCAAAGCTGTGATTCTCGATACCAAGCACAGCAGACATATCGCGTCGTATCATCCAACGAATATGAACACACGATTGTTCTTTTTCTGTACTCGGCATTTCTCGGAATCCTTCCCTTGGTCAAGCTCGGCGCGGTTACCAAATCAATTTAGCGATTCGTTCCGCGAATGAATATGTAGGCAGAGTAACAAACGGCATTCGATTTTCCAAGATGGAAATATTTTCGCGAATTGGCCTCGCAATCGCTATTTTCGCTACCACTCTTTCCGACAGGGTAATCTGCGCCAGCATTCGGCGAATTCTCCGTTTTAGCAAAGATTGAGTCCTGGGTTGAGTCTATCGAAGCTCGATATTGATCGTGTTGATTCGAAGTTTGACTTTGAACCGATCATCCTTTCCTTCCGTTTTTTTTCTCGTCCAACTGAGGAAAACCGCATGCATTTCTTGTTGGTCCGTCGGCGTTTGGTTTGCTGGATAGCCATGCTGGGTCTGATGTTATTGGATTCGAATCGGGCGAATGGCCAGACTGACGTCCAGGATTGGCTTTCGTCGCTGTCGTCGCTAGTCGAAAGCTACGACAACCTGTTAAGTCAAGTCGCTCTCGAAAAAGTGCCTGCAATCGACGCTGAATTGGCCGCGGCCTTCGACGATTTAGATCGGCAACATGAGGAAGCTCGCATCGATTGCCTTGCGAATCGATTGCTAGCAGAAGAGTACCAGCCCTACGATTTTGATATTCGCGAAACGATGTGGTGCAAGGGTCTGGTAGGTCATTCCGGTATTTCGTTCGAGTTCGCAGAATCTCCTGCTATAGACCCGCAATTAGAAATTGAATCGCCTGGCGTAGAAACGCTAGCGGATGTCGTCGCGAAAACGAAAGAGTCTCCCAATCCGGTTCTATGGATTCCAGAATTTCAGTGGTTCAATACGATTCGAGCACACGTATGGAGTGGCTTCATGGCTCGCATCCATTCAAACTGGGATTCTTTACTCGCCCATTCGGACTTTGTTGCGGGTAATCTTCAGGCTGCCGTTTCTGCGATCGAAATCCAACGCATCGAGAATCGAATTGCAGCGACGCCTTCGCTTCGCGGTATTTTTGGCAGGAACGCACTACCGTATGAAGTCGGTATCACCGCCGAAGAATACACTATGCTTACGATCCAGCTTTGGAAAACGCTCCAAGCGAACGCTCAAGAGGGCAGCATCCTATCGGGATCTAGTTGGTATCACTTGCGAGCAACGGCTCTCGAACCGATATCGGACTTGGTGACATGGATCCCCCGTCTCTTTCCGGTTGTTCATCGTTAACAGGAATACCGTTCAATAGGTGTACCGATTTCGTAATTCGACTGTCCCAAATCGGATAACACGATGCCCCAGCTAGTGGTTTGGCGAGGAAATGCTAGGAATAACCACTAGCTGGCGCGTCGTGTTACGGCCGAATTGTCGTCGTCAACGGCGATTTGGGACAGTCGAACTAAGACTTTTTAGTAGGCCGGAACAAGTCGCTATCAAACTTGGATGTTGAATAAA
>JANPLJ010001094.1:0-1571 GCA_031426475.1 Pirellulaceae bacterium
TGGTTGCCGAGCGAAGTTGATCTCGACGAACGACAAGTATCTGAATGGGGGAAAGCGAGAGCGTTGCGTTAGCGATTTCACTTGCTTTCGGATTGGCGTCGGTTGTACCAGGCGTATCGAGCAACATGTAGGGAAGCTCCAGATCCAACATCGCCGACGCAGGACAATGGATAAATTTTTCATGAGTAGGATCCATCGATTCTGGCGGAGTGGACCCTATCCAATAGAGTTGCGTCGTCGCTTCGTGAGACAGAACGCCACTCGGCAGTTGTTTGTGAATTTGGGGATCCAAAATGAATTGGCGGGCTGCCCATGTCTTCCCTTGGCCCTTTGCACCGATGATGGCGATAGTCAACATCGCAAGTCCTCGACCGACCAGGATGTCGCGGCATTGCTGATCGTAGGTCGAGCAAGCCTGATGAATATGCAGAGAGATAGGATGCCCAGAAAACAACTGTTCGGTCGCCTCGGCAATACGGCGCGATAGCCTAGCGGTTTGCTCGAGTTCAACGTCGCGATTCATTCCGTTCGCTCACAGCTTTCTTTAGGAGGGAGGTGTTGCAAGACGATTGAGCACTTGATCCAATCGACTTTGAAATTCTGGATGAAGACTCAGGAGTATTCGATATTCTGCTGCGAAGCTGTCGTACCGCGTCGGCAGCCCGCTTTCCAGGAGCTTCTTGTTCGATTGGCCCAGTGACAATTCTGGATACGCATTTGACGCCGGTCGAGGAATTCCAAACGCATCGCAGCTGATCGCAAAAAGGTCACTCAGCTGCTGCCAAGCAGCTTCTTGTTCAGCGATTTGGGGCATCTGATCGTTGTTGATCATCGCCATCCCAACGCTTGCCATCCCTGCGAACAGCAATTCTTTTATCGACGCGCATACCAAGACCGTGGTTCCGCCGAAGTCGAGCGGCACCATAACAACCGCTAGCAACGGTGCGAACAAAAGTCCGGCGGGTGCGATGCCAGTCCACAATCGCTGGCGCCACGACATGCGCTTCCAAGTTTCGCGGGTGTATTCGTCGAGCTGTTTGTCTTCCAGCCGAGTCCGACTTTCGACCTGGAAACGTTCGATGATCCGTTCCATTTGCTGTTGCATTGGGCTCGAAAGCACTGCGTCGTCGTTGCCGATGAGATCTTGATGGGTATCGTAGTTTCGAATCGCTTTTGCAAAGGAACCCGAGGAAATAATACGTCCACCTTCGCCCGTTCGCCAACGACTTCGAACCCAATTGCTCGTGGCGCTCGCACGATCGGAGATCCAACTGGGAATCGATACCCATTGCGTCGCTCCGTTGGCAAGTTGACGGAGTTGTTCTGAGATTTTCGCAATTTGTCGACCCGGCATCGCCCACCACGGTGCTGTTCGCTCGAGACTCTGCGCGATCTGACCAACAATCTCCCGTGAAACTTGAAGGCGAAGCCTTGGCGTGGTCGGATCGCTTTGCCCACGAGCATCGTCCAACGAGAGGCACAGTGCAGCTTGTGCAATCGTGTGATGAATTCGCTGAACCCGTCGTTGGCTTTCCAAAGCAAAGCCTTCAACCGACGTCCAAGCCTGGCGG
>JANPLJ010001095.1:0-1609 GCA_031426475.1 Pirellulaceae bacterium
GCCGCGCGCGATCGACCAATCATTTACCGTCGTCGATCTCTACGAAAGCAAGATGAGCGAATACGATTCGACTTTTGCATTTATTCCGCTTGAAAAACTTCAACAAGCTCGTGGAATGATCGATCCGACTTCAGGAAAGAAGAGCGTTACCAGCATCCAGTTGAAGCTCAAAGCTGGAGTGGATTTGAGCCAAGCTCGCGACGACCTCCGGCTGGCTTTTCCGCCGGAACAAACGATGGTGCATGTCGAGTCATGGCGAGATTCGCAAGGTCCGCTCTTAGCGGCCGTTCAATTGGAAACGACGATACTGAACATTCTATTGTTCATGATCATCGCGGTCGCTGGTTTCGGAATCCTTGCAACCTTCTTCATGATCGTTGTCGAAAAAACACGGGATATCGGTATTCTCAAGTCGCTTGGGGCTCCCGGTTCTGGTATCGCATCGATTTTTCTTGCGTATGGCGTCCTCCTCGGAATTGTGGGGTCGATGGCGGGTGCAATCCTGGGCTTACTCTTTGTGCACAACATCAACACCATTGCCGGCTGGATCGAAAAGCTTACAGGCCGCGAAGTTTTCGACGAAACCGTCTATTACTTCACGGAAATTCCCACCATTATTCATCCTTTCATGATCGTTTGGGTTGTCATCGGCGCCATTCTCATCGCGGTCATGGCCAGCGTATTGCCATCGATCCGAGCCGCTCGCATGCACCCTGTGGAGGCACTTCGCTATGAATAGTATCGCTCGCCAACTTCGGTCAAGTGTCACGGAAGCTCAGGATGCAAGGCGTCCAAAGCTGAGGGCGTTTCCGCCGGAGCAGCCCGAAGGCGGTTCGGTTTCGCTTGCGGCCGAGGGCCTATTCAAGACGTACAAGAAAAATCGAATAGCGGTCCCTGTCCTCAAGGGGGTCAATTTTACAGCCGAACAAGGCAAAATGACTGCGATTATAGGTCAGAGCGGATCCGGAAAGAGCACTTTGCTGCATCTCCTGGCGACGCTCGATCGGCCTGATGCCGGCGAAGTGTTCTTCGAAGGTCGACGTATCGATAGTCTTCCTCGAGCCGAACGCGACCAATTCCGTAATCAGCAACTCGGAATGATCTTCCAGTTCTATCACCTCCTGCCAGAACTTTCGACCCTCGAAAACGTACTCGCCCCACAGATGATCGGTGCCGGAATCTGGGGGTACTTGAGCCAACGGAAAGCGCTGAAAGCGCGTGCCAAGGAGATTTTGGAGATGGTCGGATTAGGCCATCGATTGAACCATAAGCCTAACGAATTGTCTGGTGGTGAGATGCAGCGAACGGCCATCGCTAGAGCCCTTGTGACCCGACCTCGACTTCTACTTGCGGACGAACCGACCGGGAATTTGGATCAAGAAACGGGAGCAGGTGTTCTGGATATCATCGAAAGGGTCAACCGCGAAGAAGGCTTAACGGTTGTCATGGTCACCCACGACGAAAGTATCGCCCAACGCTGCGATCGAGTCGTCCGACTGGTACGCGGCCGAGTCGAATCGGTTGACTAGGCCTTGGCCAGTGGTTCAGCGGCTCCGCCCGCTGGCTCGGTTGCTTGCTGTCAGCGGACGGAGCCGCTGACCCACGTTTC
>JANPLJ010001096.1:0-1930 GCA_031426475.1 Pirellulaceae bacterium
CGCCTCATGCGAATATGATTCTCGCGGTGAGGAATACCAACACTAAAACAAAACCAATGATGACTTGATATTCACGATGGTTTAGGTAGAGATTTAAATTAAATGGAGCGACATCTTCGCTCTTGGATCGCAAGCTTGGAAAGAACAATGGCACACTTGCCGCATATTTCTGGAAGCCCTCGCCGAACAATTTGGCGAGATCCGTTGCCTCGGTTTGCATCACGGGAATGTAAATCGAGAAAAAGTAGACGATGAAAACAAGACCAATCCACCAGACTCCGCTGGCAAACGTAAAGCCTGTACCGATCAAGAATGATCCGAAGTACAAAGGGTTGCGACAATAGGCGTACGGCCCATCGATTGCCAATGCAGCATTCTTTCGAATGTGGCCCGCTGCCCAAGCGCGAATCAAAAGTCCGACAAATGCCAGCGAGCATCCCAAGACAACGGTTCGCACGTTTGGTTTCGAGAATACGAGAAGCGATAACGCTAATAGCATGCCAACGGGTACCCGCAGTCGTTGAATGATTCGCATCCGAGACGTTTCGTTCGTCGAACAGATTTCGTGGTAATGATCGAGGACGACGAGCTTAGACATGATGCGTTTTTTCCGAATTTGGAAATATAGACTTGGAACTATTCACAATAGACCTTCCGCGTCATCCATGCACCCACAACAAGCAACACAGCATTGGCCAGCCAAGGTGAGCTAGGATGCCAATCACCGCTTTTGGATTGATCCACTCCGACCATGAACAAGGGATAATACAGGAGCAGGATCGGTAGAAAGCAAGCGCCGAACGTTGCCGCATAATCGGCGCTTCGACGAAGAATCGCCAGTGGAATGCCTACCCAGACAAAACAAAAGCAGCTAAAGCCTTGTGCCCACCTTCGCCAAGGTTCGGCGTTCAACCGATTCATGCGAACGACGCTTTCGTCGAGAAAAAGTCGATGGTTATTCGACGCAACGTCGTTCAGCAACGACAGTCGACCAGATGCTAAGGCAACCGAGGAACGCGTCAGTAACTGGGCCTTTCGCAGCTCCGTCTCCGTGACTAGTTGGCGTTTTCGACCTGCCATGTCCCTTAACGATATGAACGAAGCACTCACGTCGGTAGAAGTTTTCTGAGCAGCTTTCGAGAGTGGAAGCTCGAACGAAATCGAGTCTTTGCCGCCGTTGAAGTAAAGCTTATTCTCCGAGTCGGATTCATATTCGACGAGCTCGATCGTCAAGCTCTCGTTGGCCGAATTGAGGCTGAGACGGGCTTTGGCCGCGACGATCGTCTTCGTTTTAGACTGTCCGTTTCCGTACTGGATAATCGTCGCCCCGATTAGCCATCGATCATCGACGTCTTGAACATGGATCGCAAAGCCTTGTTGCGACGTATAGGAGTGGTGCGTCCGAAGCTTGCTGTAGATGATCTCTTCCAGTGAGTGAAGTACAACCCGCCGAATCCCAGGGTTTCCCCACGAAACCGCAATGTCGTTCATCCAAACCGCTAGCGGGCTCATGAGCAATGCAAAGACTAAAGTTGGTTTGATAATCCGCATCGGGGAAATCCCCGCGCTCTTAATTGCCATGATTTCGTTGTCAGCGGATATTCGCCCATAGACAGTGCAAACCGAGAACAAAAGCGTTGCCGGAATGGCAAATTGCAGCGACATCACCGTTGCGTATGGAAGCAATTGCGTAAAAACGCCGAATCCAAGCCCTTCCGAATACAGCTGATGCAATACCAATACGACCATCATGAAAGTCGTCATGCCAAAGAGCGTTACCAGGAATAGCTGGACAACGTCTCCGAGAACGTAGATGGTAAACCGCTGCGGAAAAAACATCCGCCGAGAATAGCTATCTCGGCTATCAAAAGGAACAGCGATTTTTTGTCCAGGTTAGACTCACTCGCAACCAACTTCGCCTCGAAGATCA
>JANPLJ010001097.1:0-5538 GCA_031426475.1 Pirellulaceae bacterium
AAAGTAGCGATGCAATTCGTAACTTTCGCGGAGCGAAAGACGACTTTAGAAACAAAGCCTGGCTAGAATTCACGCGGGATCGATAGATTCGCAATGACTGACTGGATAAAATCCGACATGGAATGGAGCGTGCATTGACAAACGAAAGCGCTGACCAATCCAAACCTCAGCCACATCGGAGCGTGATCAATGCGGCCGCGTACCATAAAGGCGTGCGCGTTGCCGACGTACCGATCGCGGACCTGGATGACGCTTGGAACCATTCCGATCGTTTTCTTTGGGTGGGGCTGTATGAGCCAAGCGAGCAGGTGCTCTCTCACATTCAACGAGCTTTTGGTCTGCATGATTTGGCGGTCGAGGACGCACACAAGGCCCACCAGCGTCCTAAGCTCGAGGTTTATGACGACTCGATGTTCGTGGTAATCCGTACCGCAACGGTCTCGGAAGGGGGCGAGCATCGTATTGAGTTTGGAGAAACGCACGTGTTTTATGGGCCTCGATACATTATTACCGTTCGTCATGGGTCGTTGAAATCGCATGTGGGACTGCGATCCCGATGTGAGTCGACGCCAAACCTATTGGCCAAAGGAGAGGGATTTGTATTGCATGCGCTGTTGGACTTTATCGTTGACCAATATTTCCCGGTAATTGATGCCCTTGAAGCCGAACTCGACGAGCTTGAGGAGAATATCTTTAGCGGGAAGTTTGTCCGAAGCGTGACAGCTCGCATCTACCATCTACGGCGGGATCTGCTCGCAGTGAAACAAGCGGTAACACCGCTCATCGACGTGTCATCTCAGTTAACTCGGATCAGTACCAATCTGATTCCCATCGATACTCGACCCTATTTCCAAGATGTACATGACCATGTCATCCGAATCACTGACCTCATTGATAACTTGCAGCAGCTTTCCCATAGCGCGCTCGAAAGCAATCTTGCGCTAATCACCGTCGCGCAAAACGACGACACAAAGCGTCTAGCGGCGTGGGCAGCCATCCTCGCCGTTCCAACGATGATTGCTGGCCTATACGGTATGAATTTCAAATACATGCCTGAAACCGAATGGACGTTGGGTTATCCCCTCGTGCTCGCGACGATGCTGATCACATGCGGGCTGCTCTATCGTTGGTTCCGCAAGGTCGACTGGCTTTGAGGCGATTCAACAATGACTCGTTTCGCGATAATTCTAGTAAAATCTCGAAAAATTTGACTACGGCAATTTAAAAAAGTATAGTGCGCCGATATCTCTGGTTGCCAAAAGGTTCACCACTCAGACAAGCTGAGTGACGTCAACGAACTGTATTAAGGACAGTCGAAGTCGTGCTTTGTCAATTAGGAAAACATGGGTGCCATTGACTTCGCCAGTGTTGAACGGATCGCATCCTTTGCGGCTCCAACACTGGCATCGCCGGCATCGCCAGTGGACCCAACCCTCGATTATCTATGTGACATAGCACAAGGTGTTGCGGCGTTGACATCATTTAAATGCACTAGACCATCCTCTCGAATTGATTGGAGCTCGCACATGCCGCAGCCAAAACAGATTTCACCGGAAGCAATTCCAGTGGCGTTGGAAAAAGCACTTCGCTATCGTCTGCTCAATGAACCTCTGGAAGCAGAGAGTATCTGCCTCGATATTCTCAGCGTCGATCCCGACCATCGCGCAGCTCAAACCACTTTGCTATTAGCGCTCACGGATCAGTTCGACTTAAATTTGGGCGTCGACTTAGATCGCGTGAAAGCCATTCTGCATCATTTATCAGATGACTTTGAACGAGAATATTACAGCGGCATCATGTACGAACGCTGGGGTAAAGCTCAATATGCCAAGAACACTCCGCAGCATGCAGCGCCCTGGATGCTTCAGGCCATGCGATGTTACGATCGCGCCGCGGCTTTGAGTGCAAGCGACGAGCCGGACGCTATACTTCGGTGGAATACCTGCGCGAGATTTCTTGACCGATACGGAATTACATCGGAATATTGCTCGGATGCCGATCGCGACGTTGATGGTGAATACGGAGATGATGTCCCGCCCCGATAAAGATCATAAGTTCGATCACTCCAACATTTTGCTGTCCACAGTATTCCTGCCTCGAACTTTCTCCACCCGTAAATCCTCGTGCGTTCCAAACCATAAGCGTATTTTATGAAACCGTCGACGTCCCAACTCACTCTCGTGCTGATAGCCTGGTTGATCGCTTTGAGCTTCACCGTTCGCGCTGCCGAAGAATCAAAGCCTCCTAATATCTTGGTCGTCCTGGTTGACGACTTGCGCTGGGACGATCTGGGTTGCACGGGGCATCCGTTTTCGAAGACGCCGAACATAGATCGCGTTGCCAAGGAAGGTGCCCGCTTCTTGAATGCCTTTTCGACGACACCATTGTGCTCACCGAGTCGCGCGTGCTTGCTGACGGGGCTCTACGCGCACTCGCACGGCATCACCGACAACACGGAACGAAGCGCCCAGAGCCATAAACTCGTGACGTTTCCGCAGTCACTGCAACGAGCCGGATATGAGACGGCATTCATCGGGAAGTGGCATATGGGGAACGATGACTCGCCTCGAAATGGGTTTGATCACTGGGTATGTTTGAAAGGCCAAGGGAGCTCGTTCGATCCCGAACTGAACGTGAACGGGGAAAGCCGCAAGCGGACTGGTTACGTCACCGATATTCTGCATGAACAGGCAAAGGCTTTTCTCGATAAAACGAGAACGAAGCCGTTTCTGCTTTATTTCGCTCACAAGGCCATGCATCCCGAGTTGACACAGCAAGCTGATGGGACCTTGAATGATCCGAATGCGTCGAATTTCATTCCAGCCGATCGGCACAAAAGTCTCTACGTTAACGAACAGATTCCTCGGCGCTCGAATGCGATGACCGCCCCAAAAAGCAAACCTGCGCTTCTGCGTACCATTGATGATCTGCCGCCACTTGGTCCAGAAACGGGAAGCAGTGACGAATCGATCCTTGGGCGACTTCGCATGCTCGCCGCAGTCGATGAGAGTCTTGGCGAGCTCATGAAAACGCTAGAGAAGTCGGGCGAACTTGATCGCACCCTGGTCGTCGTCACGAGCGATCATGGCTATTTCTATGGCGAGCATGGCTTGAGCGTTGAACGCCGACTAGCCTATGAAGAAGCGATCCGTATCCCGATGCTGATGCGATTACCTGGAACGATCAAGCCGAATAGTACGCTTGATGAAATGGTCCTCACGCTCGATCTCTCGCCAACGTTGCTCGAACTCGGGCGAGCTATCCCGCTGGCGACCCAACATGGTCGCTCGCTCCTACCGATTTTTCGCGGTGATGCGACAGGCTGGCGAAATGATTTCATGGTTGAATACTTCAGCGACAAAGTTTTCCCTCGAATCCGGCAGATGGGTTACCAAGCGATTCGCAATGACCGTTGGAAGCTTATTCATTATACCGACCTAACCGACATGGACGAGCTTTATGATCTGCAAAGCGATCCCTATGAAATGCAGAACCTGATTGCCGATCCGGGCTCGCAAGACATGCTGGATACCCTTCGCATCCGACTCAAACAATTGGTCAACGATTTTCGATCGAATCAAGTCTCAACCTTCTAGTACCCTAAACCATGCGGCGGCGGCGACAAGCCCTACGCCGTGAAGGATATTCTCCATGGGATTTCCACGGGTTCTGTCGTAGCCACGTTCGCCAGAACGTGGACGGAAACGCCAACTCTCCACATTCTGGCGAATGTAGCTACGAAAAATCCTTCACGGCGTTGGGACAACCCCCCATCGCCTGTCGATCAAGAGCAAGCTACTCCACTAAAATACCTGAAGAACCAAAGCAAATGTACAATCTCAAGAGAAACCTCAACATGCTCCGCCGTTTTCCGAGAATCAACATTCGTTCCCGTCGATTGCTCGTTGATCACATCGCTAGCATCTTTGTATTGCTCGGACTGAGTCTTGACCTTACGTTTGCAGCGCAGCCTAACATCGTACTCGTGGTCGCCGATGATCTTGGTTATGGCGATCTAGGCTGTTTTGGCTCAGCGTTCGCTCGGACGCCCAACTTGGATCGCTTTGCGAACGAGGGGGTACGCTTTACAAGCTGTTACGCGGGGCATCCGAATTGCTCGCCGTCCAGGGCGGCATTGATGACTGGACGAACGCCGATGCGAGCGGGGATTCGTTCTGCGATTCCGCTCGATTCGCCGATGCACTTGAGAACGAGCGAACTGACAGTTGCCGAAATACTCAAGGAAGCTGGCTACGCTACCGCCCATGTCGGAAAATGGCATCTCAACGGTTTGTTCAACCAAGCGGAACAACCGCAGCCGAATGCTCATGGATTCGATCATTGGTTTTCCACGCAAAACAACGCTTTGCCAAGTCATCATGACCCGCTTAATTTTGTGCGCAACGGAGAATCGGTTGGCAAGCTCGACGGATACGCCGGACAGATCGTCGTCGATGAAGCGATTCGGTGGCTCGACACGGGACGCGATCGCGCGAAGCCGTTCCTTCTGTATACCTGTTTTCATGAGCCACACGAACCAATCTCGACGGACCGGAAGTTTGCGAGTCTGTTTCCATCCGACGATCCAAGCTTCACTGCCTTCTACGGCAACATCGCGCAGATGGATGATGCCTTCGGACGATTGATGCGAGCGCTCGATGAGCGCGGACTAAGTGAGAATACCATCGTTTGGTTCACGAGCGACAATGGCCCAGCGATCACATCGATTCATCCGCATGGTTCGGCTGGGCCGCTTCGCGATAAAAAGAATGCACTGTGGGAGGGAGGCATTCGGGTGCCTGGGATCGTTCGCTGGCCCATAAAGATGAAAGCGGGCGCGGTGAGTGATGAACCGATAAGTGGCGTGGATTTCTTACCGACCATATGTGCTGCTGCGGAAGTTTCGCTTCCAAGCAATCGCATATTCGATGGTGCGAACGTTCTACCAGCATTGGAAGGGTTAGCCGTTCAACGACGCACACCGTTGTACTGGCAGTTCAATGGATCGATGGGGGAACCCAGAGTCGCTTTGCGCGTGGGAGAATGGAAACTGCTCGCAACACTTGCCCCCGCATCGTCACGACTGCGCGATTTGGACGAACAGTCCGAACGAGAAATAAAAGAGGCCGAACTTCAGCGATTCATGCTTTACAACTTGCGGCTCGATATTGGCGAGCAAAATGACCTTGCATCCAGCGAACCAGCGAAACTGGACGAGCTGCGATTGAAATTGGAAGCAATATATCGCGAAGTTCGAAACGAAACGCCGCTTTGGCCACAATGGAAGGCGACCAACCGTGAAGCCGAAATGATTGAATGGCCCGACTACTATAAAAAGCCAGTGAAGCCATGAATAAAGTTTCCGCGCCGTTGTATCCATCAATGACAACTCAAAGGGGACTGCCCTGAATGGCACTTAATCCGGTAGCGGAACGGCGCGAGCCGTCCGGTGAAGTGCGAGAATACTCTGCGGAACCAGCGAGTCACTGCGGGATTGACTCCAGCTTGGATCCCATTCTCGCTCTACGGTTCACGACG
>JANPLJ010001098.1:0-6189 GCA_031426475.1 Pirellulaceae bacterium
CGAACAACACGTCCAAGGGCGCGACTTCGCCGTCGTCGTTGATGTCGACGTTCAGTCGGCGATTGCGCCACGAGAGCAAGTAGAGTTGACCTTCGTTGCCGATTTCGACGCGGACCGGGAACGCGCTTTCACCGACGCCGCCATCATCGTCGGTAACTTTGACTTTCACCTCGAATAGACCAGCCTGAGTAAATTGATACTCGAAATTGAATTTCCCATCAGGGCTTAGCGGCAATGCTTTTTCGCCTTGACCTGCCCCATAATCAACTGTCGCGAACCAAGAATCGATCCCCGGATCGGTGAATTGACCTTTGCCTTTCAAGAGAGTCCCGACACCACTATTGTTATCGGGACGAGCCGCAACGACTGGAACGACGTTTTGGATGGTGGTGATGAGATCGCCAACGTTGGACGCTCCATGCTGATCGCGCCACAACAACGAAATGCTTCGTTCATCCGTCGTTGAATCGTTTGGATCGTCTTTGTAGCGATGCTCGACACGCACGTCGAGACTCTTTGCTGGATCGAAATTAAATTCCTCCGCCGCGCCACCGTCGCCCCAATCGACAACCAGCGTGAACAAGTCGCCTACGTCGGGCTCAGTGATCATCCCTGTAATCACGGCCATACCGTCTTCGAGAATCGTCGGCGTGACGGTCCGATTTTGGAATGCAGGAGCGACATTACTCGCATGAGTCAAAACAATATCGTTGCCGGTACCACCGCGATAGCTAATGCGGAAGGTAAAGCCGTTAGCCACGAACGCGGCACCTTCAGCCAAGCCGGCAAAGGTCCCAACGACCGCGTCTGTCCCGTCGTTGTCGAGGACGGTAAAGGTATTGCCAGGAACCGATGAGAATCCGACCGAAGTGACGAGCTGACTGCCCCCAAGATTCACCGTTCCGACCACGGAAAGCTGGTCGTGATTTTTGCCGCCCGATCCTGCACCGAGTCCGTTCAACTCGGCGCGGAAGCTGTTCGCGCTTGCGAGTACGACGTTCCCTTGCGTCGATAAGATACCTGGGCTCGCGCCGGGGCTCACCGTTCCACTCGAACCGGTAATCGCGCCGACTCGCCCTTTGCCACCGATCGTGCCGCCGTTCAAAGTTACGGCGTTCGATTGGAGACCATCCGCGATGAGAACACCGGCACTGACGGTGTACGTTCCAGTAAGTGTGTTGTTCTGCAACAAGGTCATCGTGCCGGCACCCGTCTTGGTCAGACCGGCGGCTCCGTTTAAGACCGCGTTGACGATCAAATCTTGAACCGCCGTTCCATCGGCGACGTTGAAGGTCCTTGCGCTTGTACCAAAATTGAGTCTACCATCGATCATAGCTGTTGCCGCACTTGCGTTGACCACGATGTTTGTCGAGAGCGTTAGTTCGTCAACCGTCGAAACAGATCCCCCGCGCATCGTCAGTGTCAGGAAGTCGGTTCCGGCACCGCCATCGAGCGTCGCAGCACCTGGCCAATTCAAAAGAATAAATCGATTCCCCGATGCTCCCCCGATGATCTTTAGGTTATCGCTCGCTAATCCTAAAAGCGAAATGCTTCCGACCATCGGGCTGGTCAAAGTATTCGTATCTCCATTCAGCGTGAAATCAAAGTCACCACCCAGATTGAATTGGTCGAGTCCAACTCCGCCGTCAACCGTGAGTCGATTGGTAGTCGTCGGCAAGTTGAGACTATTTCCAGCAACAGAAATCGTATCGTTCCCATCGCCGGTCATGACTTTCAGATTGCTCAAGCCACGAGCCAGCAGCCCGTTTGTATTGACAGCGACGATATCATTGGTCGTCGTCGAATCGCCAACTCCGACGTCCAACGTCACCGTCGGGACATCGAAGAAGACCCAACTGGTGGCTGCACTGCCACCGGAACTGCCAAGGATCTGACCGGCGGCGACGTTGCCAGCTGCGGTCGTCGCTTGAACCAAGTAATTGTCAGCCGTCTTCGAAGTGAGCCACGAAAGCGTATTGAGTTTCGAGGCTTCAATCGACTTGACGTTGCTGAACTTGAGCGAGCGACCGCCCAGCGCAAACGAACCGGACTGAGCACCGCGTACCGGCGTACTGAGAATTTCCGCACCGGTTCCGACGATTCGAATTTGATCGCCAACGGTTCGTGTACTTGCCTGCCCAGCGAAGCTCGCGCCGCCAACCGGGATCGGATTGCCAGTAGTAAAATCGAGCACCAACATGTCGCTGCCACCGGCACCGGTCAGCGTCAATCCGGAAATGCCGCGAACGTTATAAGTCGGACCGTTTGAGAAGACAACTTTTAGTCCGTTGGCAATGGCGCTCACGGTTGCCGTCGTTCCAACGGAATCGGCAACAACGTTCAAAATCCCAGTCGCGTCGGTAATCTCGATGGTATTGGCAGCGGCGACGCCAAGCTGTTTCAATCCCGTCGCCGACATCGAGTTGCTGCGCACGGTAGGATTGCTCATCGATTCGGTAAGGCGAATGATTCCCTTGCTCAACTTCGGCTCGAATTGATCGCCGAAGTTCGAAAAAGTCTCGTCGTCCGTCCCACGTGAGATAATGCCATTTTCCGTGTTGCGAGATGGATTCGGTTTGACCCCCGGCGTATTGGCTGTCGCTCCTCGATTGTCGCCAAAGATAGTCGCCTTGTCGGTCGATTCGTGCCGGATAACATCGGCGTCTTCGTTTTGATCGCTGGTTAACGTCGGCCGTCGGTCATGTACTTCGTGATAGTCGCCGGTCAATTCATCGTTACCGCCGCGGCTGATGATGCTATCTTTCCCACCACCGCCGACAACTGTGTCGTTTCCGGTCGGCGCACTTGTACTAAAGACAACCGCGTCGTCGAAGATCGTGTCGTCGCCATCGCCACCTAACAGAACATCGCTACCACGACCACCGAAGATGATGTCGCGTCCGGATCCACCTTGAATGTTGGCTCCTGTTGGTGACCGACCGCCAAACAACTGAGAACCGACGTCGATAGTATCGTTACCTGGACCGCCCACGGCGATGATCGGCCCCGAGCCGCCGATGATCGTATCGTTGCCGCGACCACCATTGATGTTGATCGGTAGCCTCACCGACGGGCCAGCTTGGAAAATATTGTTGCCAGATCCCAATCCAATATCGACGTCGGCCGTAACAATTCCTCCGATGGAGCCGGTACCGTTTGGAATGTTATTCGCACCACACGACATCGGCCCAAACGATTCGAGTGTCCCACCTCTTTGCAAGACGAGCGTCTCATTGGGACTAAACAGCGAAATGGGGGCTCCAGTTACTAAAGCTTCGGTTACTAAAGCTCGGGGGGCAATCGGTCGAGCCCCAAAGTGATTGCGAACGGTAAAACTGCTGGCCGTCACGTTGGTAACGACGCCAGCCATCTCGACTCCATTCTGCGTGAACGTCACCCCTTGTCCCGTCTGTACTCCTTGATTGGTTAAATTTTCGCCGGCTTGGTTCATCGAAAATTGGAAGCCATCGACCACGGGATTGATCGTGAAATCACTCGGATCGTAGGTGTTGATTCCACCTCCATCGAACGGGTTGCCGTTGAAATCTTCGGCAATCGCGATCAAGGGATCATTGTTGGGATTCGTTTGAGCCAAGTCTTGTGGCGAAATGCTGATATCGAAGAGCCCGTTGTTATTGAGAACCGGGTTTCCTAAATTGTTCCCCGGAGTTCCAACCGACGAACACGTCCCACCCGGTCCTTCAGCCAAACACTTCACCGGGAACGTGAATCCTTGGAAACTCAAGAGATCGAATCGCTTGTAGAACTCCTTGTCATAAAGCGCACCACCAAGAACGGTAATGTGGACACCGAGTTCGGCAAATAGATCTCCGTTTAGTTCCAAGATCGAAAAGAATTCACCGTTGTGGCTCTGACGAATGTCGGCAATTTCACTGAAATGCAGTTTGCCGTCGTGGCGTTCTTCAACAGTCCGCGTATCGCATGGTGGAGCGACCCCGTTGATTTCGTTGTCATCATTCAAGTCGACACTGATTTCCGCCCCCACCTTAAAGTAACCTTCGATCTTACCGATATCAAAGCCAAGTATTTGAGCTTGGCCAACGACCCCCGCTTGAACGAATCCAGTAAAGGCAATTTCGGGTCGTTCTTTATCGATCGGATCGATCTGACCGTTCGCCGATCCGGTCGAGTTAGGATCAAAGTCCCCCAGATAGAACCCGTCGGCAAATCTTCCGTTGCGGAGTCCGGTTGTATCGAAGCCGCCGGCAATATGAGCCGAGAAAGTAAAGCCACCGCCTACGAAGGCCGCAACTTCGAGGCGAACAATGTCGCCCAATCCACCGCCGAGCAAGGTAATGTTCTGATTGAAGGTCTTTTCGATTTTAAACTCAGGCAAATCAATCAAGACAAGATCGGTATCGTTGCCAACGATGAGTTGCACGAGATTGCTCAATCGCAGAATGGGGAAAAAGATCCCCATCTCGCCCAGTTCTTTGATGTAGTTTTTGATGACTGGAATATTCGAACCTGGGATGTCAACGCCCTTCGTCGTTTTCGCAAACGTACCTTGGGGATTCGATGTACCATTCTGAATGGTGGTAACGGTAGCATCGGTGAGCGTTGGAGTGGGAGCAGGCTTGGTCGGATCCGAAGCGTTGGGAGTAACGTTGATATCGCCAAAATTGAGCTTGATCGAATCCTTGGCTTGATCGGCAATCGATGCCGCTTCCGAGAGAACGTTTGCGACCTGGAGCAACATGTCGAAGATGCGCAGCTGATTCTTCTTCACTTCTGCGGTGATGTTGGTATTGGCCAAAATCACGCCGCGCAGCACTTCGACGATTTTGACATTCAGCAACGGAATCTCCGTCTCAAGCTTAGTTTTCAGCGACGCTGGAACGAGCCCCGATTCGGTAATCTTCTGAAAGATCGGCATGACGACCGAAGTGATAAACGAGCCGACATCGAGCGTGACGTTGACCAGTTTCACCTGCGGAATTTTTTCAGCCGCCGTGAGCGTGCTCAAATTCAAGAGATCGATGCCACGGAATCTATCGATCTGTGTTGCGTCGAAGACACGCCAATCGACGTTGACGCCCGCCGAGAAACTCGGAAGTTGATTCAACGGATCGAGCTTCGTCACAAACGTCCCGACGAGATGCGTTTCGACGTTAAGCTGAACATTGTTGCTCGGAAGGACGAGATTCAACTGACTGAAGTTCGTCAGTTCGCTCAGCGTCAGTTTCCCATCGCCGCTTGGATCGACGACGTTCATCGAGAAGTCAACCGACATGTACGATTCGGAAGCAATTGTCAAATCAACATCTAACCGACCGAGCTTGGCTCCCACCGTGAGGCTCGGGCTGATCGAACCACCGATCTTGAATTCAGGCTGCGGCAGATCGGTAATGAAAAAGAAGCCTTCGGTCTTGCTGACGCCAAATCCGATATTCAATTCCAAATTGCCGTTGAGCCCTACATTCCCAGTCCCATTCAGATTCAAGAAGTCGAGGCCCAGATCAAACGGCCGATTGGTCGTGAAGGAAGGATTGTACTTGAAGCGAACCAAGACACCGGTCGTTTCGGCTCCGTTCTTCGTCGGAACGATTAAATCGTTATTCGACAAGCCGGTTGTTCCATCGAAATCTCCCAGTGGCGATATTCCTGAGATGCCGCCGAGCGCATTTCGTAGCACGTCGAGCGCCGCATCGACGGCAGCATTCGAAGCGTTGCCTTTGAGTCCGTCTGATCCTTTTGTCACTAAAGCTTGTATGACCGTCCGCAATGTCTTGGCACCTGGCGCATCGCTTTCTAGGAAATTGAGCCCATCGCGAACCGATTTTCCGATAAACGGAATCTTCCTATCGAGGCTATCCAAATCGAGTACGCGATCGCCCCAGTCGAGCAGGCGTTCGAGCCCTTCGATCAACGTTCCGAAGTTCAAGAACTGTTTGCCGATCAACTCGGTTACCTTGATAGCTTCAATTCTCAGTTGCGATGGAAGTGCCGTGTCAAGAATCGGCGTCGAAAGACCGGCCGGCAAGGCGAGTGTGCTCGTGGTGGCGAAGGTCGGACTGAAGCTAGAAAGATTCGTAAACTTGCCGCCCACCAGAATTAACGCGTCATCGCCGGTGAGCGTATTGGGTCGCGAGCCGACAACGCCACCGCTGTTATCGCCGTCGATCGGAACGACTGCTTGGACCGAGCCATTGAAGGTCGGTTGAATCG
>JANPLJ010001099.1:0-4562 GCA_031426475.1 Pirellulaceae bacterium
GCAGTTATCAATTGGACCAGGCGCAAGGTTGGCGGTGTCGAGACATATCTCAATACCATCATTCCCGAGCTAGCTCGCGCTGGTCATGAGTTGGCCTTCTGGAGCGATGTCACGCAAAAACAACCTTTTAACTCTCGTGGCTACAATAACCTTGGTTGTGCGTTCTACCGAGACAATCAACTAGATCTGGCGAAGTCGAATTTTCTGCAAGCCGTTCAGTTGTCACCGTTCTACTCCGCGGCGCACGCGAATCTCGCAAAATGGTATGCGGAACGCCAAATGCCTTCCGAGGCAAAGCTTCATCAGGAAAACTCAATGCCTGAGGCGACATCTGGATCCAAGATGCACGCCCAACCTTATTGTAACATGGGAACGTACTACGCGAATCGAGGTGAGCTCGACGCTGCGTTTGCCTATTTCACGCTATCGATTGCGATGGATTCCCAGTTGGCAGAGCCGCACTTGAATCGAGGACTAGTCCTCCTTCGCGATGGACAGCTCGAGGAAGCGACGAAATCGTTTCAAACGGCGATCCAACTCGATCCGTCTCTGCTAGATTCCTATAGTGCGTTAGCCGATGTCGATTACTTGCAAGAACGCTTTGACCAAGCGATCAAGAATTATCGAATCGTCTTAGAACGTGATCCGCAATCATCCAAAGCTTGCGCGAATCTCGCGATGACTTTAGTTCGGAAGGGAGACTACGCAGAGTCGATCCAATGGTCGGAAAAGGCACTCACCATCGATCCAACTCTATTCGGCGCGCTCCACACTCTAGCGGATGGTTACTCCGCGCTCGGTCAAAGCACCAAAGCGATTGCGGCATACATGCAATACCTGTCCATTCAACCAAGCGACGCGAGCGCATGGCTGAGTCTTGGAAAGGTTCAATTCGGAGTCGGCGACGTCGTTGAAGCTAGAAAATCTTTCGACCGCGTGCTCGAAATCGATCCTAACTCACTCCAAGCCAAGAAGGAACTAGATCGACTCAACGCAAAGTAGCGCCGGTTCCATTTTATTCACGTTCCGCGAAAGATCGGAAAAGCCAGAACTTTCGCGGGGCGAAAGTTGACAATTGGAGCGTTTAGAAACAGAGCCTCGTGCGGAATCGAGAAACCGGCATTCCGCCTGTCGAAGAATGGTTAATTCTCTACAATGAGGAAATCATCGATACCAACGAGAAAGCTATGACCACGATCCACGAAGAGTATTTGAACCAAGCGCCCATCGATCGCACATCTCGAACGGATGACGAGCGTATTCAGGGCGTTGTTCCGCTACCGCCTCCCGAGCATTTGATACGCTTTTTTCCCATCGAAGGGACCCCCGCCGAGCAACTGATCGCGGAGACTCGTACGGCCATCAAGGATATTTTACACGGCCGCTCGGATCGGCTGCTCGTTATCGTAGGGCCTTGCTCCATTCATGACCCGCAAGCGGCGATCGAGTACGCTGGACGCTTGGCTACCGAACGAAAACGCCTCAAGGCTGATCTTGAAATCGTGATGCGCGTCTATTTCGAGAAACCCCGCACGACTGTCGGCTGGAAAGGGCTGATCAACGATCCCTATCTCAACGAGAGTTTTAGGATTAATGAGGGACTTCGCATCGCTCGCGACTTGCTGGTACGTATCAACCAGATGGGCGTCGCAGCAAGCTCGGAGTTCCTCGACACGATTTCACCCCAGTACATCGCAGATTTGATTAGCTGGGGAGCTATCGGTGCCAGGACGACGGAATCGCAAGTCCATCGCGAACTTGCTTCGGGATTGTCCGCTCCAATCGGCTTCAAGAATGGGACCGACGGCAATGTGCGAATTGCAATCGATGCGATCTTGGCTTCGCAGCGCCGGCATCACTTCTTGTCGGTGCACAAGAACGGCCAAGTCGCGATCGTCGAAACGCGTGGCAATGATGATTGCCACCTGATCTTGCGCGGTGGCAAGGACCCGAACTTCGATGCAGCCAGCATCGATGCGGCCTCGAAGTCGCTCGCGGCGGCCAATGCTCCACCGCGATTGATGATCGATGTTTCCCACGCGAATAGTCGAAAGGACTACAAACGGCAGATCGAAGTCGGCAACGAAGTGTCGGCACAGATAGCGACGGGAGACGACCGCATTTTTGGTGTTATGATCGAGTCACACTTGAAAGCAGGACGACAGGAACTCACACCTGGTCAGCCGCTGGTTTACGGCCAGAGCATCACCGACGGATGTATCGGATGGGAGGAGACTGTTCCGCTGTTAGATCGTCTGGCAGAATCTGTCAGGAAGCGACGGGCTCGGTAGAGCCTGGGCGGTGCGACCAATAGCAGTTTGCGAAAATGCATTGTTGCGATTTTTGTTCTGTTGCTCTCGAAGAAAATATGAACTTGTTCTCCCCCTCGCGCCAGTCTTCAGCAGTCTTCTGGGGAGGGGGGACGGCGGTGAGGGGCCGAATCGCTTGGAAACACAGCCTCTCATCCCAACCATCGCGAACGAAGACGGGGACCAGGAAGTAGCGTTTCTTGTTGCGGCGATGGCAACTCGCTGTTTCTGCTGCTAGCATAGTGAGCGATCGTTTGGAACATTTTGAGGAGGACGAGTCTGGATAATGCGATTCTTATATTTTCTTTGTTTCGTTTCGTTTGCGTCTCCGCTCCTCGCCTCGCCTCCCAATATCATCTTCATTTTGATGGATGATTTCGGCTATGGTGATCTTGGTTGCTATGGCGGCAAGGATATCAAGACACCCAACCTGGATCGTCTAGCTACGGAAGGAGTGCGATTCGAGAATTTTTACTCGAATGCGCCCGTGTGTTCGCCCACGCGGTGTGCCTTTATCACTGGTCGCTGGCAGCAACGAGTCGGTTTCGAGTACGCGATGGGCTATGGTGCGGAGAATTTTGTCAGGCAGAATGGCGAGTGGGTGCGGAGCACGGATTTCCACAGCTTTGGTCTGCCAACGACCAATCCAAGCATCGCGAAGTTCCTTAAATCGGCTGGCTATAGTACGGGGGCCTTTGGAAAATGGCACCTTGGGATCAAAGACGAGTTCAATCCGCTTCACCATGGGTTCGACGAGTTCTTTGGTGAGATGCTTGGACATTGCGACTATTACAAGCATGATTACTACGATGGAACACATGCTCTACGCGATGGTTTGAATAGCGTTGAATTGGACGGTCAGTACTTAACCGACATGCTTAACGAGCGCGCTTCCGACTTCATTCGTCAACACGCTTCAAAACCGTTCTTCTTGTATGTGCCTCATCTTGCCGTTCACGCACCATGGCAACCGCCTGATAAACCTGAATCGCCAATGGTCACCAAGGAGAACATGTACGTTGGCACCCGAGAAATATATCGTGCCATGGTTGAGCGAGTCGATCTTGGCGTCGGAATGATGCTCGCGGAATTAGAAAAAGCCGGTATCGCGGAGAACACGTTCATCGTCTTCAGCAGCGACAATGGAGGCGAACGACTCTCCGATAACCGACCGCTCTTCCACAACAAGACGACGCTTTGGGAGGGAGGAATCCACGTTCCGTGCCTGATGCGCTGGCCCGCCAAACTACCCAAAGGACGGGTGATGAAACAGTCTGCAATCACGATGGACCTCACCGCAACTTTTCTAGCAGCCAGCGAAACAAAGACGCCCGACGATTACCGCCCAGACGGAATCAATCTACTGCCGATACTCACAGGAGCTGCACCTGAATGTGAGCGAACTTTTTACTGGCGCATTCAACGCGGACTACGTACTCAGTGGGCAATCCGACATGGCAAATGGAAGTACCTCTTCGACGCGGATACCAACGAGCTGCTATTCGATCTCGACTCCGATATCAGCGAACGACGTAACCTTTATTATGAACACCAAGATATAGCGGTCGATCTCAAGGCCCGCTATAAAAACTGGGCCACTGAAATGGATACAAGCGACAGAGCGTTTCTCATCAAATAAGAAATATAAATTAGCAAAGTTGCGAAAGCCGTTTCACGCGGCTTATTTCTTGCTGCCGAGCGTTGGAACGTTGGTCTTTGGAAGCAATTTTGCAAGCTCCGCTTTAACGCTTGCAAAATTTGGATCATGTGCCAAATTCTTCCGTTCATTTGGATCGAGTACTTCGCCATAGAGATCGTCGCCCTTCGCATATTAAATATATCGCCCCCTCTGCGTGCGAAGATCGTGGTTCTTAAACTCGTGAGTCGTCAGCGCAGCGTGTAATGTCGTCCAGCAATACCATTCATATGGCGTTGTCAACCGACTATCTAACGCAATTAGGGCTATCAAGCTTGTTAGCAATTTGGACCAAACTTGCTTCTAAGCGACGAACCGCCTAGTGCGGACCCGCATGCTAGGTGTTGTGGCAGGGCGTCCAGAGCAATCCGGGCCCCTATGCCGATGTTTTGTTATCGGGTTCTTCGGCATATGTGATGAATCAGAGCGTTAATCCCAGTTTTCTGAAATTGCCGAGTCACGCAAAGCCTCACGCAATTCACTCAATTGAGCGTCGCATGAATTATCGCTCCCTTCTCCCCGGTACTCCGGGGAGAAGGGCTGGGGATGAGGGGCAG
>JANPLJ010001100.1:0-1800 GCA_031426475.1 Pirellulaceae bacterium
AGTCCCGACAATGCTTTCAAGTGCAGCGGGCGTCGAGAAACTGATCGAGGGGCTCGAGATTCGCTACTTAGCCAATCGCGATCCATGCTTGCACTTCGCGCTACTGACCGACCTTGAAGATGCCTCGCAGGAAACAACCCCACCCGATGCTGAACTCGTCCAGTTGGCATGCGAAGGGATTGAGCAGCTCAACAACAAGTATAAAACCCAAAGATCGGATACGTTCTTTCTCTTTCATCGAAATCGACTTTGGAACTCGCAAGAGCAAGTCTGGATGGGCTATGAACGAAAACGCGGCAAGCTAGCTGATCTCAATGCGACGCTCCGAGGTGCGAAGGGACGATTCGCCACGATCGTAGGTTGTATCGAAGTTCTCGCCGACGTTCGCTACGTCATCACACTGGATACCGACACGCAATTACCTCGCGATGCGGCTCATGAAATGGTCGGAGCGATAGCGCACCCACTCAATCGCCCAGTTCTCGATCCAGAGCGTATGCGCATTACTGATGGCTATACAATCCTTCAGCCGCGAGTCGGTGTGAGTCTGCCAAGTGCCAATCGGAGTTGGTTTGTCAGGCTTTTCGGCGGCGATCCGGGCATCGATCCGTATACGCGCGTCGTATCCGATGTTTATCAAGATCTCTTCGGCGAGGGCTCATTCATCGGCAAAGGGATCTACGATGTCGATTCGTTCGAAGAGCGCTGCAGCAATTTCCCTGAGAACGCGATTCTCAGTCATGACTTACTGGAAAGCTGTTATTGTCGTTCGGCATTGTTGAGCGACGTCATTCTTTATGAAGATTTTCCGTCAAGCTATACCGCAGATGTGGGCCGCCGTCATCGATGGATACGCGGTGATTGGCAGATTGCTGCGTGGCTGCTTCCGAAAGTCCGAGCCTCAAGTAACCAAAGCCTAGCGAATCCGATTTCTCTGCTCTCGTGGTGGAAGATCTTCGACAACCTTCGGCGAAGCCTCGTCCCTGTCTCGATGCTTCTCGTTCTGATATTCGCCTGGATTTTTGGGTCACCCGCGTTTGCCTTGTTTGCAACACTATTCGTCGTTGCCATCGTTGCGATTCCGATGCTCTTGAACACGGTAATGGATTTTGCATACAAACCCACTGACCTGCCTATTCGAACACACCTTCAAAACGCCGTGCTTGCGATGATTCGCCCGTTGGCACAATGTGTGCTTCAATTGATCTTGATCCCGTACGAAGCAACGATTTGCCTCGACGCTATCATACGCACGCTGATTCGCGTTCATTGGACCAAACGAAGACTTCTCGAATGGAAAACGTCCAGCGATAGCGAACGTAGCTCGCGCACGGATATTCTCGGTTTCTTTCGATCGATGATCTCCGCGCCAGCGATTGCGATTGGAATCTCCATTGCGGTACTGCTCCAACATTCCGATGCGACGATGGTACGCATCGCACCATTGCTCGGACTGTGGTTTCTTTCGCCGGCAATTGCTTGGTTCCTGAGTCGTCCTATTCCGCCCGCCCAAGTTCGATTGACGGCCCGTCAACGCGACTTCCTAAGGAAGGTCTCTCGGAAAACGTGGCGGTACTTTGAGACCTTCGTCAACGCGCAAGATAATTGGCTGCCGCCCGATAACGTGCAGGTGAACCCCCGAAAGGTGGTCGCTTCACGCACGAGCCCGACCAATATTGGCATGGCCCTGCTAGCCGATTTGGCGGCATATGATTTTGGCTACTGCACGATTGCGAGGCTCCTCGAAAGAACACAGTGCACGTTCGACACGTTAGCAAAGATCGAACGCTACCATGGTCA
>JANPLJ010001101.1:0-9292 GCA_031426475.1 Pirellulaceae bacterium
GTCGTCGACTGCAAATAGCCAATTGCCTCAGCTTGTCGAAATTCTTGGTAATTGGCTTGCAGCAATGTACGTTCTGAATCTCTTAGAAAATGCTTTTCGGCCAGCTGATCGAGGGCAGCGAACGTGTTACCTACTCGAATAGCGGAAGAATCATGCCCATGTAGGAGCTGTAAGAACAGTACCATCTGCTCGATGTTTTCGGATGCCTTTCGATCGTCAATGACTCCGCTTCGATGGCTATTTTCTGTCGTAAGTTTTCTCTGCAGTTTGCGTTGTAGCGCTCCCAAGCCCGCGATATCCGCATCGCTTAGGTATCGGCGATAAACCCATGGTTGCAATTGCTCTAAAAACTCACACCCCAGCGAAAGATCTCCGGCGATCGGTTGGGCCTGTACAAAGGCTTGGCGTTCCCATGTTCGGCCGCGAAGGTCATAGTGCTGGAAAGCCAACGCAACATCGACGATCCTCGATTCATTTTTGATTGAAAGAGGTTTGGCGATCTGGATTCGATAGATTTCTTCCTGCGGCATGTGCCCTGATAGAAAGCTCAAGAAACAACTCGATACACGATCAAAAAAATCTGCGTTGGAAATAATGCGCGAAGCATCCGTACGACCAGTCGTCTCGGCTATCAAAAGCAATTGCAACTTCGTATCGTATCCTTGTTGCACCGCGCCAAGCCGATCTAATGCGATAACGCAGCATCGAGCCCGCGTCCCGTTGGGGTTCATGGGGTTTCCACATTTCGAAACGATCTCCCGTTGAGCCCGCTCGAAAGCTGATTGAAGAATTGCTTCCGCGAGGTAGGACAGTTGCCGGTAGGTTTCCTCGGGTGCAACTGTCCGAATGAACTGTCCAAATGCTATCCTCAAAACCTCTCGCTGTCGATATCGCAACAGCGCTCTGGTTACTTGGCCATCATCTCGTGAGGCGAGCACTTCGCTTAGAACTTCGTCAATCAGCGACTTTCGGAGCACAGGTTGGCCATCCGTGATTCGCAGCAATTCAAACGCTTCCGGATCGTTGATGAGAGTCTCAGAAATCGATGGTCCCAACGCAATGGCTTTCAGGAGCATTGGAAGGGCCGTTGGTTCTCGTTCAAACAGAGTCGCAACGGACTGCGGAGACCGGGATGCACATACATATCGGACCAGTGTTGCAAGCCCAGTATCCGCACTTTGAAGTTCAGACAATGCGGGCGGAAGTTGATTCCAAAGCCCAACCAGCAGATCAAACGGAATACCAATCGATTGCAGTCGCTCAACGCATTGAGCCGCACTCACATAGTCTTCCAAGCCCGATGCGTGCATCCATCGACGCAGTTCAGTGTCGTTGGTTGTTGGATCGATACTAACTTGAGCGTTGCGAACTACACGACCCATTCGGACGTTGCTCCATAATTGTCGACGGCTACGCAATCGTGAGTTCGAGTCATGGAATGACTCGACTACATAGTTCCGTCACTTCGTGGCGGCGATCTCCGTCGGCATCGGCGATATACTCGGTTGAAATTTTCTCTAGCGTAATCATGGAAACGGTTCGGGAGAAGGAGCAAGCGAACTATTCAGGGATCAATTCCAGGCAGACGACTCGATGCTGTCCTCGCAGATAGAGCAACCCATGCGATAAGACCGGAGGGGCCCAGCAAGGTGATTCAAGTAATGGACGACCGTCCTCGGCTCGCTTATCCCCAAGATCGACCTCGGCAATCAAGCCATACCGTTCGGATGTCGCCGTCACCAATTGTAACAAACCATGCTCACCGAGAACGACCAAATGTCCATCGACACCTAGGCAGGTCGTACGGTCTCGATTGCGATGAACCCATTGAACCTCACCGTCTGCTAAGCGAACACAACGAAAATCTGCATCCGGTTCATTGCGTCCACTGCAGCCAAAGAGGAAGGCTTCGCAAAGGACTGGCGTTGCCCAATGAGCTCTCATCGCTTGGCTTTTCTGCAGTTTTCCATCGACCCAAATTGGCTTAAGCTCGCGGCCATCAAAATCGAGCCAGACCGAGCCTTTCTCGTAGGTTTCAGAAATGAAGATTCGATTCCCAACGACGACAGGCCAAGCTGCATTGACACTCTCCAAAATGGACGCTCGCCATGGAAAGAAGACTTCCTTTTTGCCATCGCGAGGATCGAAAACCAACAAGCCTTCGCGAACTAGTATCACACACCAAGGCTGTCCATGCATATTCGCAATGATCGGCGCGGAATAGCTGGCAAGATAGTTTCCCGTTCGATAGACCTCTTGGCCAGTCTGCTTATTGAAAGCAACGATTGCGTTTCCGCCTGGTTTGACTTGATCGAGCCGAGTTGGCGGATCGTTTCGCTGGCTTGCCGGACTGCCGCCCACCATCACCAGCAAGAGATCTTCAAAAACGCAAGGTGTCGATCCGACACCAAAGAAATTCTGAATCACTCCGTACTCTTGCTTCGTATCCTTTTCCCAAAGGACTCTTCCGCTCACAACGTCATTCGCGGCCAGCCTACCGGCAACACCATAGACATAGACTCGATTCTGATCGACGACCGCCGATGCTCTTGGCCCGTTATTGTAGCCATACATATCTTGATATTCGACCGGACTCTCCGACGTCCAAAGCTGTTCTCCAGTCTCGGCGTGGTAGCAAGTGAGTCGTTCGGCATTCTCAAAGCGATCGAATTGGAACCAACGTCCCTGGCTAGCAACACCGTTACCATATCCAGTACCTGTATTCTTGGACCACCGCAATGCAAGCTTCCCGTCGCTCCAATCGGTTAGAATTCCTGTTTCAGCTGATTGACCATTCGCCGACGGTCCGAGCATCCGGGGCCAGTCGTTGCCTTGTTGTCGCGTCCAAAGCGAGGGCGGACTGGTGCTATCTTCGGCGTTACACCGCTCCCAAGAAACAAGGCTTGTCGTGAGACTCGATAAGAGTAACATCCAGCAATGAAATTTGAACATTGAAAGTCAATCGAGAGTTGTATGAAGGATTTGCGGATACAGGAAGGGTTGTACATCCCAGCGAACGAATTGGAAGTCAGCTTTTCACGGAGCGCTGGTCCCGGTGGACAAAATGTCAATAAAGTCAACTCGAAGGTCACGCTGCGCTGGTGGCTGGGCAATAGCCAGATCCTAACGCCCGTGGCTGCAGATCGACTTCGACAATTGGCCGGCCATCGGCTCAATCTGGATGGATCGCTTCAAGTGACCAGCCAAGAGCATCGCGACCAACCGTCCAACTTACATGCCTGTACCTTGAAGCTGCAACAGCTCATTATACAAGCATTGAATCCCGTCAAACCGCGCAAGGCAACCCGCCCGTCCGCTGGATCGCACCGGCGTCGCCTTCAGGAGAAAGCGAAACGCAGTCAAACGAAAGAGGGCCGTGGAAACAAAAGTTGGGAATGAACTGGCTTTTCCTGCGGGAGGTGCGAATATTAGCGCATCGACCGATGTAAAACGGAAGAATTCATCATTGTCAATGGCTTCGAGGAGAACTTTTTCGATGGTATACTTTAGGAATCAAAGAGATGCGAGCGACCTACCGTTTGAAGATCGGTCCAAGCCTATTAAAAGGGTTGAGATGAACTGGGAACAACACTTGGACGGATTAATCCGGGAATGGGAATTTGATCCCCTTTCGCTGTCAGTACGTCTGGTCAAGGGCGATGATGGGCGAGATGTCATTCAAATGCGAGTCGACCTGGGGGTCCTCCAAATGGAGACTCAGGGACGTCCAGATGGCACCAAACCCAACGGACTTAAGACGTTTTTGGATGTTTTGCTGGAAGCCGAAAAAGTCGACAGCGACTTCGAGATGGACGAAGATCAGTGTTTTGAGGCAGATCGCGAGTTTGTGCAATTCTATCATCGTCGAATCTCCTGGCTAAGACTCCAGCAGTATCATCGGGCTGTCGAAGACGCTGATCATACATTGGCTCTCATGGATGTCTGCCGAGATCACTCGCCTGACGAGGAATGGACGATCAGCCATGAACAATATCGGCCGTTCGTTCTCTTTCATCGAACTCAAGCGGCCGCGCTGGCAGCCCTTGAAGATGACGGTGCAGAGAAAGCAGTCGTCGAAATCAACGAAGGTTTGAACACGATTCGAGAAGTCTTTGCAGACAATGACGCGGAAGATCAATTCGACGAAGACGAAATGGTCGAACGTTTGATGCAACTTCGCGATTCGCTGAAGGAAGAGTATTCCGTCGGAGCGAGCCTTCAGGAACGTTTGGCCGAAGCCGTCGCAACGGAGCAGTATGAGCTCGCCGCACGTCTTCGTGATGAACTCGCCAAACGGACAGAGAATTAGACGCTAGCTAGCTAGTGGTTTTGGTACGTGTGATCAGCCGCATTCGTGCTAATTCTGGAGCGCAGGCTCGACGGAGATCCCGAGTCTTGTCCGTTGAAATTGGCTTTCGGAAACACGGCGGGCGACTCGGCAAGGAATGCTTTGGCGGCACCTTGCCAAGCTTCTGTCCATTCAGGGTTCGAGTTCAACCACTGCGCGACCGCTTGCTTCAGGTCGGGGTCTCCCTCGACCTGGATCGTGCCCTGGTCGTCGGTTCGTAGCTCCACCGATTTCTGTTCGTCAGCGCCAATCGACTTTAGGAACTGCTGAAGCTTTGGCAAAAGTCCATCCAGTCGATGGGTACGTTTTTCAACCGGATTGTCCGAAATACCTCGCTGGAGCTCGGATTCCGAGGCTTTTCCCAAGTGGGTAGCAAAATCGGCTCCAGCTTCAACGGCGGATCTCACCGATTCGCTAGCTATGCGCAAAGCGGGAACGATGGCAACGGCGATGCTTGGTGAAATACTCATCGAGATAGATATCGGCAGACTTTGCCGATTGCGTTGACTTTCTCTTGTCGCAATTTTGGCTGGGTCAAATTGGGACAACCTTGCGGGCACGTGCCTACGGGATTGTATGGAAAGCAGCGGTTTAATCGATCGCGACGCGAGGTCCGGTTCGATACCGATGGCAGCAAGTGGGTTCCAGTTTTGTGCAAAGGATGAGTTTTATGAACCGTCGCCTCGGATGGATGTTGATGCTTAGCGTTGGAATCGTTTCCAATACAGGCTGCAATCTTATTGGCAATCGCAATGGTTGCAAATCGTGTAATCCTTGCAATACCGGTTGTCGGCCTGGACCAATCGGTTGGCAGCGAGGTGGCACGGACTACCAGACTCACATCAATCATTCTGCATACGGTCATCAGCAAGCTGGATCGGGCGTTCCGACGGCAGCCGTGGCGTATCCGTACTACACCAATCGTGGCCCGCGAGATTTTCTCGTAAATAATCCGCCAACGATTGGACGCTAGTGCAGCATCCAACTTAGGTTTTAGGATGGGTAGCCGAATTCGTCAGAATTCGGACGCAGCTCGAAAGGCGATGTTTACTGCGCTTCCTCCGAAGTCTTACGACATCGGCTACGAATTGAAACCCAAAACTTAAAGTTGGACAAAGAACTAGCGCTGCTTCATAGCTAATTTTTGGGGTACGACGGACTTCTAGTCCGTCGACAAACATTGGCACCGACGGACCGGAAGTCCGTCGTACGGGTTCGGCTCAACCCTCGTTTAAGTGGTAGCCCCCCAAATTGACGTTCTTCGGTGCTCGGGGGTCCCTTCCGCGAAAACGGGCTATCGCGGGCGAGATGCCGGCAACTCATCCGAAAAACGCAAATCGGGACCAATCGCAGCTACCGCGCTCGAACATCGACTGCAAGGGAAACCCCGTCGCAAATTCGTACCAATCTGGGTGTCTGCTTCGGTTCGTTGCCATCTTTTTGAACGCGAGGCTCTCACTTTGAAGCAATTGCGGTCTGCATTGTAACTTCTACTTAAGCATGTTCTCTTTGCGACAGACTGTCCAGCTTTCTATAAAGCTGGTGTTTCTCCCACGAAATCAAGCGTTTGAAACACTCTTAGTAGGTGCAAACCGTTTTTAAATGGATTGCGCCTGAAATGTAGTCCGTTTTGGCCTAGTTTTTGCGGTCTTAAGCAACTCTGCGTTGCCCATCCGTATATTTTGGCGGTTGTGTGATTGCAGAGAGAACCAAATGCGAGTTGGCGACGTCTAAAGAAAGTTAGAACCAACGGACCAGAGGTGTCACAGGGTGAGGCGATTGAGTGATTGTCGCAAGTAAAGCGACAACCGTTCAGGAGCCTCGAAGGAAGTTTTTGCAATGGTCTCAGGATGAGGCCAGTCCCGCAGGAACGAGGCGACTTGCAGCGGTTGGGAGCCGCAAGGAATAGTCAGGTCAATGCTTCGTAGCCGGGAGATTAAAGAAATGAATAGTGAATATCGTATTGCTTTACTGCGTGAGCTTCGTGATCAACAGGTTCGGTTCGCTCCGCGCACAAAGCGGATTGAGCAAGCAAACAAAGCTGAACAACTACTTTCGGAGCTGGAACCAAGCCGGGAGTATCCGTTCGAGTTTCTGTTTTACCGTGTCACCGATGTTCGTCCGGATGAAAACGCTCGCAAACTAATCAAGGGAACGGACGCCGCTCACGATTTGCGACTCTTTGTCGAAGATATTACCGATTCGACCAATATTCGAGTCGATGAGTTGGCCGAACCTATCCATACTGTTGAAGAACTCAGCAAGATGTTCAACGTCTCGACAAAAACCATTTCTCGATGGCGAGATCGCGGTTTGGTGTCTCGACGATTTGTCGCGGAAGGGCGCAAACGCGTCGGATTCCTTCACAGCAGTGTTGAGCGGTTTGTCGCCAAGAATCGTCAACGCGTTCGCCGCGGTGAACGATTTAGCCAAATGAACGATGACGAGCGTTCTGACATGATCGAACGAGCGCGACGGCTTGCGTCTGAAAACCTGAGCCTTTCGGCAGTTGCGCGTCGGCTGGGTCGCGAAATGGGGCGCAGCACGGAAACGGTTCGATATACACTGAAGAACTTTGACCGACAGAATCCGCTGATGGCGGTCTTTCCTGACCAGCGTCCGACGCTTTCGTCGGATGATCAACGAGCGATTTACCAGCAGCATCGTCGAGGAGTGAGTTTGGTTATTCTTGCAAAACGGTATGGTCGAACTCGGAGCAGTGTTGTTCGCATTTTGAACGAGCAGCGTGCGGTTCGCATTCAGGAACTGGCCTTGGATTTCATGCACAACGACGACTTCACGAAGAAGTCGATGGCCGATGAGATCTTGGGAGAAATGCCTGTCCCGACTGTTGCCGCGCGAAAGGTTCGTGCTCCGAGTGGATTGCCCGCCTACTTGGCATCGCTTTACGATGTCGCATTGTTGACTCGCGAGCAAGAATACCACTTGTTCCGCAAGATGAACTATTTGAAATATTTGGCGAGCACCAAGCGAGCGGCTCTCGATCCGAAAGCACCATTGATTGCTTTGATGGATGAAATCGAATCGCTCTACGAAAAATCGGTTGAAGTCAAGAATCAGATCGTTCAAAGCAACTTGCGACTAGTCGTTTCGATTGCCAAACGGCACGTTAACGGCAATGAAGATTTCTTCGGTTTGATCAGCGATGGAAACGTTTCGTTGATCCGAGCGGCAGAGAAATTTGATTATTCGCGAGGCAACAAGTTCAGCACTTATGCAACGTGGGCGATCATGAAGAATTTTGCTCGGACGATTCCAGACGAGTTTCGGCATCGAGATCGATTTCGAACTTCGGGTGAAGAAGCCTTTGTTTCGCACGAAGACAATCGGGCCGATAACTTTGCGATGGAGATTGCTCAGCAGAATCGACAAGTGCAAATCAATCGCATATTGCACAAGCTTGACCAACGCGAGCAGGAGATCATCATTCGACGATTTGGTCTTGGTGAAAGCCTGGAACCTTCCACGTTGAAGGAAGTCGGCGAAGCGATGGGGGTTACCAAAGAGCGAATCCGCCAAATCGAAGCTCGCGCGTTGGACAAGTTGCGAGTTGCCGCCAAAGAAGAGCACATTGATGCTCCGGAATAAGGCCTGCGATACGTGGGTCGGCGGCTCCGTCCGCCGACAACCCGCCCTGTTTTAATAACTGAGTGGCACCTGCGTGGATTGCCACCAGTTTTGATGAAAGTAAAGCTGTGAATGGACTCATCGTCGGGTGCGGGTATCTTGGTCAGCAAGTTGCTCGCCGCTGGAACGAAAAAGGTCTTTGTGTCTATGCGCTCACTCGGTCGAAGGATTCGGCTGATAGGCTCGCTCAACAATCGATTCAGCCGATCGTCGTCGACTGGTATAGTAAGGATCGTTGGCCAGCGATTCCTCGCGTTGATCAGTTGTTGATAAGTGTCAGTCACGCGCCCGTTTCGGGGATCCAGGCGAACGACACACATGTCTTGGGTTTGCGAAATCTATTTGCTCAACTTGACTCGATCCCGAGCCGCCTTGCCTACCTCTCGACTACGGGAGTTTACGCGACGTGCGACGACGGTAGATGGATCGACGAGAGCGGGCATGTCGCCCCTAATCGATCGGGGTCTATTGCTGCCGTTGCCGCCGAGCAGTGGATTAGAGAGAATCTTCCGGTCGACCGAGTATCCATTCTTCGCGCAGCGGGGATCTACGGTCCAGGGCGAGTTCCGCGACTTGATAAGCTTCGCGCTGGCGAACCGATCGAAGTCGATCCAGATAGCTACCTCAATCTTATTCACGTCGAAGATCTCGCTCGAATTGCGATTGAGGTATTGAATACTCCCAAGGCGAGCGGAATCTTCAACGTTTCCGACGGACATCCTCCTTTGCGCTGCGACTACTATCGTTTCATTGCGGAGTTTATTGGTGCACGTATGCCCACGTTCAGTGAACCTGTGTCGCATCGTAGTAGCTCCGAAACGACAACCCAACGTCGCCGTGGCGAGGGGAACAAGAGAATCTCCAATCGTAGCATTGTCGAAACGCTGGACTATCAGTTCCTATTCCCGAACTTTATTGCAGGCTTAACGCCGCTTTTGTAATCGATAATCGTCACTGACCATCCGAAAATACGAAGTTGGAAAATAATGGTTTGCCCCGTCGAAAAACGTGAGCTACCTTTTGAATGGATTTGATCTCTCCTACCACCTTGAGGGTCCCGTTCGTGCCGAACACCGCATCTATGTCGAATATGACGAATATTCAGCCCTCTGAGGGGTTGGTTGCAACCAGTTTCGTTGATCGCCGCCAACCGAGCGGCAATGATCGAGGGATCGAGCGTCGGCAGTTCGGAAATTCCTATCGCGATTTAACCGAAGAAGGACGTGAATTGGCTGAAGCGATCGACGCGTATAAAGTCCAGCATCGCCGCCGATACATTACGACCGATGAGATGCT
>JANPLJ010001102.1:0-5387 GCA_031426475.1 Pirellulaceae bacterium
TAAAATGGAAGAGAAGAAGAAAAAGAAGGACGGTAAGCCTCAGGGGGGCGGCGGGGGAGGCGACCAAGAGCAGCCACTTGTCGATGCCTTGGCCGAACTCCGATTGATTAAGACGCTTCAGTTAAGAATCAACGGCCGCACGCATCGACTCGCCAAGGATTCTGGTCAAATCGACGATCCGACCGGAACGGTTGAGGATGCAGCCATACGGGATCAATTACGCGAACTTGCCGGGCGTCAAGACAAGATTCAGGGCGTGACTCGGGATATCCTGCTGGAGCAGACAAAGAAGTGAGGCGTGCGGACGCGAAGTAAAAAATGAAGGCATTCCTAGATTCCCCAGAATCCGCATGGAGTCTGCGAAGTAACAAGAGTAAAATAAATTTGCTTCACTTGGCTTTGTTTCTGACCCCTTCGAATCTACTGTGACTATCATTTTGCGAAAACTGGAGTATCGATGATCCCAAAGTTGCCGTTCGCAGCCCTGCGAGTGTTTTCGCTTTGCGGATTCGCCCTTCTTTCGATCAGCAGTTTGGCTCTTGGCATTGATGTGGAGTTGCGGAAAGCCGCATCCTGGCAATGGCCAAAGCAGCAAAAGATTTCGGCTCAACTCAACAGCTATCTCGATGGACGTCCCGAACTCGCTCGACCTCGTGAGCAGATCGATTCCTATTGGTCTCAATTGCCAGCGGAACAATTTGGACCGATAGTTCTGGATCATCTACTTGCAACGCTGGCCATGTCCGACTTGCGCCTTGATCGGATTCTGACACAACTGGACCGTCCCAATGGGGATAGTCCTTCGGCCATCGCGACGGACCTTGGCTGGTTGGATGGTTCTTGGCCTGATTGGCTGCAGAGCAACATACGCCTCGCCATTGGTCGAGGTCTGGCACATCATCATCTTTACGACGAAGCGTTGCAGATACTGAACGCCATCGACATAACGCTCGTTGCCGATCCATCGACTTTGATGTTCTATAAAGCGATCTGCCATCATCACTTGTTGCATCGCGAGGATTGTGTTCAAACGTTGACGCAATTGATGGAACGTGAATCCGAGCTTGTGTCGCGTTACGCGGTGACCGCGAGATTGATGAAATCGGATATCGAGCCACTCAAGGAAGATTCCCTTGATGAGATATCGCGGCTGATGAACGATGTCCAGCGTCGTTTGGACCTGGGGCGATCAGGCAAAGTTGTGCGAGATCAAGAGCAGCAAATTGTCGAAAAGCTCGACAAGATGATCGATAAGATTGAAGAGCAGCTTCAACAGCAGCAGAAGCAGCAGCAACAACAACAGGACTCCGACGGGAAGCAAAAAAAGGGGCAAGGCAAGCCGATGGATGATAGTCGCATCGCGGGCGGCAATGGCCCAGGTGACGTCGATCCAAAAAGCACGGGAAAACGAAGCGGTTGGGGCGACCTGCCTCCCGCACAGCGACACGAAGCGCTCCAAAATATCACGAAGGACCTCCCTTCGCATTATCGCGAAGTCATCGAAGCCTATTTTAAGGCCCTGGCAACCGAAACGCCGTAGTGTCGCTACTTCGAGTGGTTCATGGACCATTGGACGGAGTGGATGTCTGTTGTACGACAAGATCAACAGCCCGCAAGTTAGCAGGAGAGCCTCGAATTCGATTCCCGATTATCTGCACTTGCCACGAGATTGCCTGATGATGCGCCCGTTAAGATGTTTTCTCATTAGGCCACACCAAGATCACGCGAGGTTCGTTTTTTCGCTTTTCGCGATGTTCTGTTTGGCTATGCCATGCGAGTGTCAAGAAGTTCGAAAGACGCGGCTGGACAATGGGTTGCTTCAGCTGGAATCGACCTATCTTCAACTGACTACCGATTTGCCATTAAGCGATGAAATTTCATCATTGCCGATCGTTTTTGACTTGGCGATTGATCAATGGTGCGCGAGATTCAATGTCGATCGTGTGAAAGTTCGGGGCGCGAAAGCGATTGCCTGTTTAATGAGAGATCGATCGCGATTTGTTGAGCTCGATCTCATGCCTCCGGAGACCGGTAATTTTCGCCAAGGATACCAACTGGATGATCGCGTTTTTATGATGGAACAGCCGTCCGACTACTATCGGCGGCATTTACTTCTTCATGAAGGGACGCACTGGTTCTTGTGGAAGTTTCTCAGCGGTAATGGTCCTCCCTGGTTCAGTGAAGGCGTTTGCGAGCAACTAGGCACGCATGAATGGGATGGTCAACGCTTAAGAATGGGGGTCATTCCGGACCGTCGCGAACATTTCCCATACTGGGGAAGACTGAAATTGATTCACGATTCGTTGGCGCAAGAGAATGCTCCAACATTAGACGCCCTTCTCAACTACGGCGACAGAGCGCATCGTACCGACGAACCTTATGCGTGGAGTTGGGCGGCGATGCTTTTCTTCACAAATCATCCAAAGTACCAGGACATTCTCCAGAGCGTGTCTCAGCCACCTTTGGACTACTCGAGCCAAATTACGGTTGCATTGAAACAAAAGCTCTCCGGCACTTGGTCGATCGTTGACGCCGAGTGGCGTCTATTCGTCTCCGAGCTCGACTTCGGTTTTTCGCCCGAGAGTTCGTTGGTCGATTTGACATCGGTTCCTCTCAGTACGCTCAACCGCAAAGCGACTTGTACGCTGCGTTGCGATCGTGGATGGCAATCAACGGGTATTCAAGTTAAGCAAGGGCAATCCATTCATATTGCCGCACAAGGAAACTTTGAAGTTCGTCGTAAACGCGATTCCAATGACAGATCGTCGTGGAAATCTGGATCGCAAGGAGTAACGCTTGAGTACTATCGAGGGCAACCACTCGGTCGTTTGCTTGCAACGGTTGTCCCCATTTCCGATGCCGAGATCGAAAAACCGATTCGCCGATGCACGACGCATTCGATAGGCCGATCGGCAACCCTCGACTCCTTGGAATCGGGGCTGCTTCTGCTCAAAATCAACGAAAGCTCGGCAGAGTTGGGCGATAACAGGGGGGAGCTTATGGTGACGATTGAACCAGATGCTTCTTGAGGAACTCAATGGCATCGATTCGTGACTTGCGATCGATAAACGTCATAAGATGCCCTAGGTCAGGAACCGTTCGATAGACGTTGGTAATTCCCAGGGCAACGGTTTTTTCGTGCATCCGTAGGCTGTTCTCGATTGGAACAATGGAATCTTGATCGCCATGAAAGAAAAAGAGGGGAGGATCATCGGGCGATAAGAGATGAATCGGAGACGCGTCACGGTAGCGTTCTGGAAACTGTTCTCGCGATCCGCCCAAAAATCCAGACAGCATTTGGCTTTTGAGTGGAATGAAATCCAAATCACACGGCGGACCTCCTGCCACGCACGCTCGAATTCGCGGTAATTCGGCCGACTGTTGCAGAGCGATCATCAGTGCCAGATGCCCACCAGCGGAATACCCCCAAACCCCCAATCGATCGGCATCTGCGTTCCATTCCGCTCGGTGCTCGGAGATCCATCGTATTGCTGCTACGCAGTCATCGCGTTGAGCGGGCCAACGATGGGCTGGTGCCAGTCGATAGTTGATTGCCATAACGACGAAGCCGGCTTCGGCCATCTGAATCGCAGGCTCGATCACGTTCCATTTGTCGCCAGCGATCCAAGCACCTCCATGAATCATTACGACCGTCGGTAGCGATTCATTCGTATTCGGACGGTACAAATCGGCGAGAACCTGCTCGCCATCAACCTGTTGAAAGAGAACGTTTTTCTCCGATCGAATCGCTGATTTCGAAGGTCTGGAAACCGATACGGAAGTGAGTGCGGTAGACAGTTCTTCGGCAAAAACCAGTTCGACATTCGAAAAGATCGCGCAGCTGGCCAGCAACGCTATCCAGACTGCGAAATGGCTACTGTAACCGATCGGAAATCGCCGTCGTTTCATCGTTGTTTTCACGTACCTCTCCATGGGCTATGCCCCGCAACATTCTAGCAAGGCTGCCAAGTTGTTAAATTCCTTTTTCCCGCATCGCCCAATCTTGAAACATTATAGTAAGATTAGCATCCTAATCTGTCGGATGGAAATGACAGTCAAAGCTTACGATCAAGGTCCCTTTTTCTCAATTCTGATATGGCAAAAATACTACAGTCGCTTCCCACCGGTCAGAAACTCGGCATTGCGTATTCGGGTGGACTCGACACTTGTGCAGCGGTTTATTGGATGCGACTCAAGGGAGCTATTCCCTACTGCTACACCGCGAATTTGGGGCAACCGGACGAATCCGACTACGACGACATCCCGAAAAGGGCGCTCGCCAGTGGTGCCGAGAAGGCACGACTGATCGATTGTCGGGAACAGCTCGTCCACGAGGGGATTGCGGCTCTCCAGTGCGGTGCCTTTCACATTACCACCGCCGGCGTCCCTTATTTTAATACCACTCCTATCGGGAGAGCTGTCACCGGGACAATGTTGGTCCAGGCGATGAAAGAAGATGGTGTAAATATCTGGGGCGACGGAAGCACCTATAAGGGCAACGATATCGAGCGGTTCTACCGTTATGGCTTGTTGGCAAATCCGAATTTGCAGATCTATAAGCCATGGCTTGATGAGGCCTTCAATCGTGAATTGGGAGGCAGAAAAGAAATGTCCGAGATGCTTGAAAAAGCTGGCTTGGCCTATCACATGAGTAAAGAAAAAGCCTATTCGACGGATTCGAATATCTGGGGGGCAACGCACGAGGCCAAGGATCTTGAATTGCTTAGCCACGGTATCAAGATCGTGGAGCCAATCATGGGAGTTCCGTTTTGGCGTCCTGAGTTTACGGTGCCCGCAGAAACGGTGACTGTGACGTTTGAAACAGGTCAGCCTGTAGCGCTCAATGGTAAATCGTTTGCGTCGCCTGTCGATATGGTCTTAGAAGCGAATGCGATCGGCGGTCGACATGGGTTGGGAATGTCAGACCAAATCGAAAATCGAATCATTGAAGCAAAGAGTCGAGGTATTTACGAGGCACCTGGAATGGCTCTGTTGCATATCGCATACGAGCGGCTCGTGTCTGGGATCCACAACGAAGGAACGATGGAGCAATATCACAGCATGGGACGCCGACTGGGACGTTTGCTTTATGAAGGTCGTTGGTTTGATTCCCAGGCTTTGATGTTGCGAGAGACTCTCCAGCACTGGGTATCCCGAGCGATTACCGGCGAAGTGATTCTCGAGCTACGACGTGGTAACGACTATTCCATACTCGATACGCGCAGCCCGAACCTCACCTATAAACCCGAACGCCTAACGATGGAAAGTGGTCAAGGTGAGTTTTCGCCAACCGACCGAATCGGTCAATTGACGATGAGAAACTTAGACATTGCCGACTCACGCGAGAAACTTCAAGTCTACCGAAACGCTGGCTTGCTTTCGGCTGG
>JANPLJ010001103.1:0-3275 GCA_031426475.1 Pirellulaceae bacterium
CTTCAGCGGATTCGCTAGTTCGTCTAATAAAGCGATCCCGCTTTCGGTAATCGCGACCAAAACCGCTCGGCGATCTGTCAGCGAACGCGATCGAGCAATCCATCCATTTTGTTCAAGTCGATCTAGCATCCGAGTGATGTCTGGAGCTCGCGATATCAGTCGCGTAACCAAACTCAACGTCGGAACCGCTTCCGGAAACGAGGCTCGTAACAGACGCAAAACGTTGTATTGCTGTGCCGTTAGACCCCAGTCTGAAAACAAGCTCTCGTCGAAAACCCGAAGCCGATCGTAGGTTCGCCAGATCGCAAGATAAGCCTCTTGTTCCAGCGAATCGAACTTTCGCACTCCCTCCTTCGAGCTTTTATCCACAGACATCATAATGATATATTAGTCGTCCAAACAACTATTGTCCAGACAGTTATTTCGGAATTTTTGAGCACTTTTTGCTGAACGCCGGCACGAGCACAGTTCGTACGTTCGCAATGGCAAAGGAAAGATGGATCGGAAAAAGTCAACCTACGCACGAACTCGCCATGGTTGCCTCGCGATTCCGAGTTGCGGCACTAGCTGCCAGGTCGTGCTGATGGTGAAATGATCCCCATTGGACATACTTGGGAGAGTCGAATGAGACATACAAAGGTATTTTTACGATGAGTTCAGCCAGCATTTTCGAAGCGCGTGCATGGTTAGAGACTAGCCAGGAGCACATGGTTGTCGATCTCATTGAACTTGCGAATCAAAACTCTGGATCGAACAACGTTACTGGACTTTTGGCCGTTGCAGATTGGCTGGAAGACTGGGCAGGGCTTCATCCAGCAACGTTCAAACGCATCGGGTTGCCGGCTCGTCGAATCATCGGCGACGATGGAAAATCGTTAGTCATGGAGACTGGGCCCGCGTTGCGATGGGACTACCGTCCGGAGTCTCGACGACGCATCCTGCTTGCCATTCACTACGACACAGTGTTTGGGGCTGATCATCCATTCCAGCGCTGCCATCGCTCGACATCCGACAGGCTAGTCGGACCGGGTGTGGCGGATGCCAAGGGCGGGATTGTCGTTTTGCGATACGCTCTGCAAGCTCTTCTCAAATTCTCGCTGGCGAACGAATGCGGTTGGACGGTACTGCTCAATCCCGATGAAGAAGTTGGCTCGCCAAGCTCGGCTTCTTTGATGAAAGAAATCGCCCCCGATTTCGAGTTCGGGCTGTTGTTCGAGCCATGCCTTCCCGGGGGCGAGTTCGTATCGGAACGCAAAGGATCAAGCAATTTTGAAATCGTGATGCGAGGTCGGTCAGCCCATGCCGGTCGAGACTTTGGTCAAGGTCGCAATGCGGTAGCGAAGCTTTGTGGGCTGTTGGCAGAAGTCGATCGACTAAACGGAACTCGAGAAGCCGTGACGATCAATGTGGGAAGCATCGTCGGCGGAGGGCCCGTCAATATTGTGCCCGATTTAGCCGTCGGTCGGATCAATCTTCGTTTGGCCCATCACGACAGCGCGAACTGGTTTGAGCAAAAGCTGAAAGTCCTTGTCGACGCAATCAATACCAATGAAGGATTCCATTGCGAAATACATGGTGGAGTCACATCACCCGCGAAGCCTATCACCGACGAGACTCGTCAGTTGATGAACGCGATCGAATCCAGCGCTGGTCAGCTCGGTCAATCCATCCAATGGAAAGCCACGGGAGGCGTATGCGACGGAAACAGGCTAGCCGCGGCCGGCTTACCCAATGTCGACACCTTGGGGCCTCTGGGAGATGGTCTTCACAGTTCACAGGAGTGGGTTCAGATTAGCTCGCTAGTAGCCAAATCCAAGCTCCTCGTCGAGCTGCTGAGCCGTTTTTCATCGGGTCGTCTAGATGGACAACGTCATGCTGCCGACCCTGATGAATAATTTGCTTGTTTTACATCGCGGCGGTCCAGACTGTTAAAAATTCGGAGTTTACATGAAGTATTTGCTGCTCCTGGTCCCATGGCAATTCTTCCGCATTCCATTCCAAAGGGATACCAAGACATTAGCCGGGGGTCGCTGCAAAGCAGCGCACCCCCGGATACTCAACGACGCGCGAACGACCCTGGAAGGGTCGAAGATGCTTCGATCCTTTCAGGATCGAATTCCGTTTCGCCAATTGTTTCCGGTGGTGTCGCTTCGCTTAACCCCCGGCTAATGTCTTAGTATCCCTTCGGGATGAGAGACCGCGCAAAGTTTAAACCGACGCAAGACCGATTTTTTGACAGCCCTGGGCGCCCAGGGCTGTACTAGGATGACATTGCTAACTACACAACACTCATGACAACGAAGAATCGAAGTAGATAACTTTTAAGCTTTTTAAATCGACACCATTGACCTCGCGTCAATGGTGAGCGTGTTTGGCCACCAGAACTAGCCGTTCCAAGATTGCCCTCTCCCGTGGAATCGACTTCTGGTTGCAAAACCGGCTCGCCATCCAGTCGAGCTGGATGGCGTCGTCAAGCTAAGATCGATAGAACAAAGTAGAATATAACGGACAGAACAAAGTAAAATCTGTTTCAAAAATCTTCGTAGTGACAATGGAAGGTCGATATAGGAGCATTCACTTGGAAATTGTGCGGGCGGTAAGGTTGGAAGACTTAGACCAGCTATGGAACCTCATCGAGCAGGCGACTTATGGACTGACGACGCTCCAAATCAACAAGGAACAACTGGCAGATCGAATCGAATTTTCCAACTTTGCATTTACTCGCAAAGTCGAAAAGGCAACGGGCGAACCCTATGTTTTGGTGATGGAAAACACGTCCAACGGTGCCCTAGTCGGATTGTCATGCATATTTAGCAAGACAGGTGGCTACGAGCCGTTCTACAGTTATCGGCGCGTTATCGAATCGCATAGCTGCGACTACCTCGATATGAAACAAGAAGTCGAGGTTCTCACGTTGGACAAGCTTCATGATGGTCCCACGGAGATTGGCAGTCTTTTTCTGCTACCTGACTTTCGAGGACAAGGACGAGGGCGGTTGCTAAGTCTGTCGAGATTTGCCTTTATGTCGATGCGTCCCAAACGATTCTCTGAACGCGTCATTGCGGAGATGCGAGGAGTCTCCACCGAGGAAGGCCGAAGTCCGTTTTGGGACGCGATTCTTCAGCACTTCTTTAAACTGCAGTTCCCCCAAGCGGATCGACTCTCGACCATTAGCAAGCGTTTCATCGAAGATTTGATGCCTCGGCATCCAATCTATACGTGCCTGCTGTCGGATGAAGTTCGGTCGGTAATTGGCCAAGTCCATTCGAACACTC
>JANPLJ010001104.1:0-5906 GCA_031426475.1 Pirellulaceae bacterium
ACGATTTTGATCATCGCCTCCTCAAAGACTCCATGGAATTCCGAAGGGACAATGGTGCTAACCTCAAACTGAATCTGAACCAATCGACTCGCCGGCATCTGTCTCGGTACATTTGCCGAGGCTAGTTCGATTGCGGGCGCAAGCGGCTGGACGTCAAACTGAACGGACGCCAGCGAGGTGATAGCAAGAGCTAGCAAGAGCGAAGACGAACAAACCATGATAGCAATCTACCTTCCATGACTTGTCGATGCTTGGAACCTGCTCGCGGGAAAGAGAAGCAGGCGCCACGCCTCGACATGACAACGAAACAAGGATTGGATAAACCAGTGGTCCCTGCTGATTGCGTCGCACAATTGCCTATTTGGAGTTGGCTCGTGGTACCCAGCGGTAGTTGCGGATAAACGAACCAGCAAGCCTAGGGGCAATTCAGCGATTTATTCCATCATGGAAAGTAGATTCCTTGGTCGAGCCGCTTTGGATGGCTCAGACCGAAACCAACACAGCGAAACAATCATAGCGCAGCTAACTGTCAAGTCAAGAAATTCATCGAGGCATGCGATGCTAGGCCACCATAGCGAGTTCTTGCGTAGGTTGACTGTTTCCTACCCAGATTTCCTTTACCATCGCAATCCTTGTTCGGCGTCAGACCGCTGCGGCGTTGTGACGAATGAGACCCCGGCTGCCTTGGAGGCCGTCTCGCTTTCGAGACTACCGTAGGCCGGAACAAGCAGCCAATTGAGTTCGTCAATCTGAGAAAGATAGTCTGCGCCGTTCCGGCAATCCGAAATCTCGGTTCTTCCGGAACGGCGTCGCCAACGTTTTATTCAACATCCAAGTTTGCTAGCGACTTGTTCCGGCCTACTAAAAAGTGAGACGGCCTCCTTGTGCCGCTTGGTGAAAAAGGTGGATAAGCTCCAGTTGGACAAGCCAACTGGGGGCACGACCAATTCCTGGGTAGTGGATCTCGCTAAAGATCCTCTGGATTCCCGGTTGGGCCCAAGATTTCATTTGTCGATCAAAATAGGGTATACTGCTACACACAACGATTTTTCAAAATCAAGTAGGATGATAAGCGTTTTAACTCGAGCGGTTTCATAAATGTCCGGTTTGCCATCAGCAAATGCACCAGCCAATTCGAAGCGATCGGACGACCGTATCGATTTGACTAGTCAAACGATCAACGGATATCGTATTTTGCATCAGCTCGGTTCCGGCGGAATGGCCGATGTTTACTTGGCTTTTCATGAGACACTTCAGCGACACGTCGCGTTAAAGGTGATGCGAACGGATCTCGCTGCTTCCAGGGATCATCTTAAGAGGTTTCTTCAGGAAGCTCGTTCGGCAGCTTCCTTGGTGCATCCTAACATTGTGCAGGTATACGATATCGGAAACTGGGAACGGGTTCATTACATCGCCCAGGAGTATATCGCCGGAAATACCCTTCGCACATTTATACACCGACGAGGCACGCTTCCTCAGCCCGAAACGATGTCGATCATGCTTCAGACTGCAGCAGCCCTGCAGAAGGCGGCATCGATTGGCGTAGTTCACCGAGACATCAAGCCCGATAATATCTTGTTGACGTCCGAAGGTGAAGTGAAAGTAGCAGACTTCGGTTTAGCTCGCGTTCGTAGCCAAACGAATGGATTGACTGAGATAGGCGTTGCACTTGGCACGCCGACTTACATGAGTCCGGAGCAGATCCAGGGACAATCTGTTGACGCGCGAAGCGATTTGTATTCACTCGGAGCAACCACCTTCGAGATGCTAGCTGGTCGTCCACCCTTTGAAGGCGAAACGGCGCTTGCGCTTGCACTGCAACATGTTCAGAACACGCCACCCAATTTGAGAACGATCCGCCCGGATGTGGATGGCGAGTTCGTCGAAGTTATCGAGAAGTTGCTCGCAAAGAACCCAGAAGATCGAATCGGTTCGGCGGCCGATCTGACTCGGGCGATTAAAAAAATCGCGGAACGCCTTTCGATTTCCATGTCGCTGGACCATCCCGTCCCATTGTCGGGTATCTTCCTTGATCAAGTGCCGCTCATCGGCCAACATACGACACGGCTTCAAACAGCCGCATTTGGCGATGCGAAGAAGTCGCGTTCGATAAAGGGGGGGGCTTGGCTTGCTCCCGTCCTTGCCTTCGTTGGGGTGGGGATTTTGTCAGCGTTCGGAGTAAGCCGTTATCAAAAACCATCTTTAGTCGAGAGGCCGTCGGCACGAGTTGCCGAAGCGGTGGAAACCGAACTGGACGTAAAGAAGCAATTTTTTGTTGCTCTGATGAATAACAAGCCCGCCGATTGGCGTGCCATCGAAACGAAGTTCCCGCCAAGCAACCCGCTTATCCTTAGCTACAATCTGAAAGCGTGGCTTCATTTGGCGTGGCTGGATATCGAGTACGACAATTTCGATGAGGCCTACGACTCGGCTCAAAAAGTCCTCGATATGGCCAAGCCTGACGACCACGTCATGAGGATCTTAGCCAAGATCGTTCATTCCATGGTCGCTTTGAATCGAGGCTCGAAGAAGCAAGCTGACCTGCTCATGTACGAAGCAAAACAGCAATTTGAAAGCCTTTCGGACAACGACAAGAAATTGGTCGAGGGGGCCATGCACAGGAACGCACTGAAGCAATGGTATCTGCCAATTGACATGGCACCGTAGTTCGGGACCATTTACGAAGCTTTTTGAAGCATGGCTTCGAGATTCAAGTCGTTATCTTCGCTTTGGATGGCTTTTCCGATCACTTCCAAAGCCAAAGCAAGATAATCTTCGGCCCCATGAGAATTCGGTGCATAGTCGAAGATCGATTGCCCGAAACTGGGAGCTTCTGCCAATCGGATATTGCGACGAATCCGGGTCGAGAAGAATTTGGCTCCCGACCAAACGCCGACGTTCGACGTATTGCGTTCCAGAAACTCTTGAACGTCCTTCGAGACTTCAGCCGCCAAACGAGTGCTTGTTTCGTACATGCACAAAACAATCCCCGATAGTCGCAGATCGGGATTCAAGCGTTTCGCGACGATCTCGATGGTTCTTAACAATTTGCTGAGCCCATGCAAAGCCAAGAAATGCGGTTGCAACGGAAGAAAGACTTCGTCGACGGCTGTCAAGGCATTGAGCGTTAGGACGTTCAATGAAGGCGGACAATCGAAAATCATGAAATCGAACTTCTCGTCATCGGCATCCAAAGCGTCCTTCAGTATCACCTCGCGGCCAACTTCGCTGGCCAGCTCCATCTCAGCAGCAGCCAAGTCAAGCGTCGCGGGGACGACTGCCAAGTTCGGGTGAACCCATTTGCGAACGTCCGCCAACGCTGCTTGACCACACAGCACTTCATAGATACTTGGTTGCTCATCCGTCGCTGACATTCCGAGGTGAAGCGAGGCGTGAGCTTGTGGATCGAGATCTACCAGGCAGACTCGAAATCCAGCTTGAGCGATGGCGGCCGACAAGTTAACGGCCGTGGTTGTTTTTCCGACACCACCTTTTTGATTTAGTACAGCGATCCTTCGCATGGCTCTCTCGTTTCGATGAGTGGGAACAATATTTTCGTAATCTCAAGGCGACTCTGGCAAAGCTTCAAGCCACCACGTAGCCGAAGTTGTCAAACTTCGGATGAATCGATTCTCTTGTTATCTTTCGAGCTTCGTCGGGAGTCTGCCGAATCCCTATGACGCCATTCGAGCGAACCGTTGATACAAATACGGATTCAAGGATGGATCGTTATACATTTTGAATTGCCGATAGGTGCGATGATGGACTTGACCGGCTAAAATCTGAGTAAGCAATCGATCGAGGCATGTCGCGAGTTCATTTTGTTGGACGCGACAAATAGCCAAACGTGATTGCACTTTCTCGATATGAGCTTCGTCGATATCCGTTCGCTCTAACTGCTCTTCCAGATGAAAAATTCGCAAAGCTAGAATCGATAGACGATCGACGATGGAGCCTGGGGTTTCCGAGTTTTGGGGAGCACCATCTACGGCAACGACATGGTTTTCTTCGAGATACCGAGTCAGCCAGTCATCGACTCGTTCGATCCAATCATTTCGAAGCTGGTTGAATCGATCGATCGCTCGTTTAACAGTCGCGATCTCACTGTCGGAGACATTGGGGCTTCGAGCGATATCTTCTTGATGCCAAAGTTGGTAGTTGAACTGGTGCTGCTGGCAAACCAAGCTGAGCAGTCCGTCGTAGTGGTTCTCCATCGGTTCGCGATGCCATGCGGCTACCGTGGATATATGCAATTGTATGATTTCGGCAACATCGATCATGAGTAACAAGCTCCAATACTTCGTGGACAAGCAATCTCTGTTCTAGCTTGCTCAACAGGCTCGACACAAGATCATTCGGGCAAACTTCGCAACCACGGGATCATCGCGTCGAACTTCGCTTGCCGATCAGAAATCGGTTGATAGCCAAGGGCTTCCCTGGCCGAACGGATCGAAAAGTAGTGATCTACTCCGAGCTGCGCAGCAACGAATCGCGTCATAGGCGGTTCCTGAGGAATTCGTAATGCACCATATGCTAGCTCAAAAAGATGACCAATCCGGTAGGCCGTGTTCACTGAAATTCGTTTGTGAGGTGGTTCTAAGCCTGCGCCACGTAGAATTTGGCTAATCCAGCTCCAGCAGCCAACGGGTTCTCCATCCGTGATGAAGAATGCACGTCCGGCGACGTCGAGTTTACGTTTCAAAAGTGCCTCGATCGCCAAGCAATGAGCATGAGCTGCCGCATCCACATGCACCGTATCGATGAGATTGAGCCCGTTGCCAATACATCGCAAACGACCGCTTTGACAACGCGAGATCAATCGCGGAATCAAATGCGGATCCCCCTCACCCCAAATCAAATGCGGTCGGATTGCGCACGTCAAGAAAGATGTCGAATCATTCGACTCGAGGACGCGCTTTTCGGCAGCCGCTTTCGTGCGTGGATAGTCGCACAACCATCGCTTTGGATACGGAACGGATTCATCGATCGATCTCTGAGGCAAGCCATCGAAAGTGACACTCGGACTGCTGCAATAGACAAATGCAGATGCACCCGATTCTTTCGACGCTTGGAGAAGGAGATTCGTCGCATCTACATTGATCGACTCGAAGGATGCCCGAGGTCCCCAGACTCCTGCAATCGCCGCCGTGTGGATAACGCCGTCGATACCTTCCACAGCCTTGCGACAATCTGACATGCGCGTCGCGTCACCCCGGATCGACTCGACTCCGATCACAGCCAGATCCGGATAGGAATTCCGAGCTAAACCACGAACGGTATGGCCTGCAGCAATCAGTTGTCGACAGATACTCTGTCCGAGAAACCCTCCGTAGCCGGTGACCAAAAGCCGAGCCACTATCGCGGATGCCGATTTCCGCGATGAAAACCGAGCTTCGCCAATGCTTGGTAAACTTCTTCCAAAGTCTTCTCACCGAAGTTGGAGATGCTCAAAAGCGTTTCCGGTTTGCTATTGAGAAGGTCTCGAACCGTAAAGATCCCTTTTTCCTCGAGGCAGTTCGTCGTTCGAACTTGAAGATCGATCTCAGCGATGCTCAGTTCAAGTCGATCTTGTTTCAGTCGAGCTTCCTCATCCGCGCGGCTCAATGGGATACGAGTCATTCGTGTCATCCTTTGTCTTGAAGAATTATTGAGTCTGGTAGTCAACGTGTCACGTCGTGCGACGCGGCGAATATAGCGATCCTCGCGAATCGAATAAAGTATCTAAATCTACAAAATCCGAAAAAACACTAAGTAACCAACGCTAGCAAACATTGATTTGCAACGACCGCGCAGGAGCGGCATAGCCGTTCAGCCTGTTTATAAATCGATAGCCTTCACACAGCCCAGGGTTAGTCCGCAACGAAAGTCAGCAAGACGTCATCGATTCGTAGCCGACGTCGTAAGAC
>JANPLJ010001105.1:0-3827 GCA_031426475.1 Pirellulaceae bacterium
AACGGTATCGTCCAGGCTTACTACATGGAATACGGTGCGTATCCAGACCGAAATCTAACGATCTTGCAAACACGCGGTTACACAAGTACACGTCTTCAACCGACTCCATACGGTGGGAACTACCAATGGGACAACACGAAATTGACTGTTACAAATCCTCAGGCCCCAGTCACGCCGTAGTCGTTGCCAGAAGATTACCGGCATCTTGCCACACGTAAGAGCTAAAATTCATTGAGGACACACTCGTTCGACGAGTGTGTCCTCGGTTCATAAGATAGCCGTACTGCTGCATTGCGTTAGAAGTGAGAATCATGAAGAAACAACGAACGGGCTTCTCGCTGATCGAAGTGATGGTCGTTGTCGTCGTTCTGGCGGTCGTGGCTCTCGCATCGCATATGTTGGCTCCGATATCGGCATCCCGCTCGATGCAAGCGGCTTCCGAATCGCGTAAGTTAATGGCGGCCCTTCGCATGGCTCGTCAAACCGCTGTTTCGAACCAAACTCCGGTTCGGCTTCGAGTGCTCGGAAGCACTCGCGAGATAACCGGCTACATTATCGAGCAACAGTCGGGGGGAGCGTTCATTCCAATCGCTCCGCAAGAAACGCTCTCCGGCCTGCCGACGATGACCAGCAATGTCGCAAGCATCTTGTTTGCGCCTACCGGCTCGTCGGATGTATCGCTCGCCGTCACCCTCGGAACTGGGCGTCAAACTCATCGGGTCAGCGTTGTTTCAGCAACAGGATTGGTTCGCTATGTTCGCAATTAGGTACACCAATAGAGGTCAAGGTCATTGCGTGAGTCCACGACTCTATTCGCTGACGGTCTTTCCCGGGAGCGGAGTCGCGAGACGACTGCCAAATTCCACCAAAATGTGCCGTCGACACGGAACATCTTTGCTGGAAGTCATGATCGCGACGGTTTGCGCATCGATGCTGCTGGTTCCGACCGCGACGCTGCTCAGCGATGCTGGGCGATGGTCGAGTCGAATGGAACAACAATCTGAACTCATATCGCTCACGAATAGTTGTGTTGCCGAAGTCGAATTCCAACTCGCTTCTAACTTTCGAAGCGGTCAGTTGCAAAACAGTTTCGCGTCACGAGGCTTTCCGAACTCACGTTACAATGCAACCTACAGCGATAGTATTGCAGGTGGAGGTATTCCCAATCGATTCATGGTGATCCAGCTTCAAACTTGGGTTGACCTCAACGGCAACACGATCTGGGATGCAGGTGAACCGAGACAACAGTTGGCAACAGGAGTCGCACGACGCGGATAATGACTATGCGCAAACAACACAATCGAAGGCGCGGTAGCTCGCTGATGGAAGTCATCGCTGGCATATCGTTGATGACTATTCTGATGGTCCCGATGACGGGTTTGCTTACTGCCTCGGGACGGATCTGGCGACAGTTCGAAAGCGGACACGGTTCGGTCGCTGCGAGACAGTCAACGATTCAAGAAATAGGTAACCGACTCGATGGTGCTATTCGAGTTCTCGCGGTGAGAGGAACACAGATTCGATTTCAAGGAAGAGCGGGCGATAATCAGCGACTTTACCAGAGCGGAAATCAAATCCTTTGGGAGCACGCTGGTCGAACCGATCTGATCGGCGAAGGCGTCGTCACGTTGCAATTTCGCCAATTGGCACGCGGTTCCAACGCGATCCAAGGCGAGTTATTAGAAATTCGCCTTCAGAACGTCGCTGGTTCGAATGTCGCGAATCTCGTTTCGACGTATCTTGTGTGGGTAAAGCCCGTCGTATCGTAGGTCAGGTTTCGATAATCAATAGACAGGTTCGAGAATGCGTCGATCAATCCATATATTGTCTATCCTTCTGTTTTTGGCTTCGGTCGGCTGCAACGGTGATTCATCGCCGCAAGCAGAATCAGTCAGGCAGGCGGAAACGACACCCACGTCAAGCGTGACGAGCCATTCATCAGATCCAGCAACGCAGGCCGATGAAGGAACGCAGACGAAGGACGTACGTCATGCAAAGTCGGCGGATATCGCAGTTGCAGAGATCACAGATTTTCCCGAAGTAAAGAATTCCAGCGTCGAAGTTGAGAAAATCAAAAAGGTTCCGACACCTACCCCACAGCAGCTTGCGAAGTGGGCGGTGCCTGAATGGAAGCCGCTTCAACTTCTCACCTGCTACGATGATTTCGGTGACTCGTTGATCGATGCGATGGCGATCAGCCCCGACGGAAAGCAATTCGTACTGGGAGGCGTGCGACTAACCCTTTGGAATACGGCCGAATCGAAACCGGTTGTTGATTTGATCACTGATTTAAAAGGCGAAGATATCGAGCGTCCGATCCGTTCGGTTGCCATTTCGCCTGACGGACAATGGTTGGCGGCCGGAGATCAGAAAGGGATACTTCGCGTTTGGCGATTGAGCGATCAAAAACAAGTAGTTTCGATTCAAGCGCATGACGCCCGTCTCGTACAGCTCGCATTTTCTCCGAACTCTCAGACACTTGCCACCACCAGCTACTCCGGCGAAGTCAATCTCTGGAATACGGCTGACGGCAAGAAGTTGAAGAGCATCAAGATGAGCAATTACGAAATAGAACAAATCGTGTTTCCGTCGAACGAACGAATTGCCGTTGCGGGTGGCGAAGCGAATCTATGGAACATCGAAAGCGAACAAAAAGAAGCGACGCTTACAACAGGCTACGCGAGCGGACAAGGCCTGGGGTTTTCGAAAGCGAAACGCCTGCTTGCGTTCACCGACTCAGAGTCCAGAATGCGATTCTGTGATATTGAACAAGGTGCTTCCAAGGACGATGAAGTCTTGTTTGGTGGTGCCGGTGGAACAATCGCATTTTCCGATGACGGAAAATGGATTGCGGCGAGGTCGTCCGACGCAACGATACGAATTTGGGACGCCGAGAGTCGTCAGTCCGTTCAAGTGATCGATGCGGATGGCGGTCGAACGGTCGATCTTGCTTGGCTTCCGCAAAGTCAATTGCTGCTGATCGCGTCAGAAAACGGTCGGGTGCGAATCTGGGGGACTCGCGAGTCAGCCGATTTGTTTGGATTGGTGCCACTCGAGCTACCGGACTTAACCTCGATTGCAGCAGAAACCAAAAAGCCGCTTACTTCTGCTCAGCTTCAAAACGTAATCGACATTCGCTCGTTCCCTCGGCTTCCCGGTGCAACGCCGCAATGGAGTCAGTTCTTTATGTTGTCGTATACCGCGCCAGGCACGCAAGCCGAGGGTGAACTGTTTTATCGATATCACTTAGACCGAGCGGGATGGGTCGAGGTTACCCAAGTTGGTCAAGTCTCGCCGGGGCTAATCTTTCGAAAAGACGGCTGCGAGCTCAACGTCTCGATCACGTCTCCGGCAGCAAGCCCTGGGAGCAAGCCAGATGATCTCCAAGTCAGCCTCCATTTCGCCGGTAACTTTGATGTGCGGTGGCTTCCGCGGCACGCTGCCATCGAATCCAAAGCGGAATATGCTTTCGTTTCCACGGCTTCGTATCGTACCAAGGCAAGTCTTACCGAAGTCGAAGTTTCGTTGCTGAAGCAGTTTCATGAACTGGGATGGACCGGCTACTCGAGGTTAGCGGCGTCTAGCAACGAAGATCCCGTTTCTCGAACATTCTCGATGCTGCAGGCGGGTGGTGAGCTTATCGTTTCGATCGGTCATCCAGCTGATTCTGTTGACGAGCTCTTCGTGCAGACGAGTGTGAGTGTAAAAAACAAATCTCTTCCTGTTCCACCAGATTCTGGATGGATCGAGTTTGACTCGTCGACAGATTTACAGCTTGTTGCAAATACCAAGATGGATTTGAACGACACGATTGCGTTCTATGACAA
>JANPLJ010001106.1:0-2589 GCA_031426475.1 Pirellulaceae bacterium
GGCGGCTTGCCCTCGCCACCCCGCCACTAAAAAATATGTATCTTTTGTATGTCGTTCTAGTACGATAAACCGTTTCGAGCGAGTGGGCAAGCCCACTCGCTCGCGAATCGCTCATGTTGCAAGTCGGACGCATACAAGCCAAAGACACCACTAGATTCGCTGAATTCCCCGATATAATAATAGGTCACCCATCCTAAATCCATTGAGACGGATTCGATTTGACAGTCGTTGAATCGTGGTGGAATCATTCATTTCAAAAGGGACTACTCATGTTATTACGAAACTTGCGGCTATTGATATTCGTTGCGCAATTTCTCGTCGGTTTCGATTTGGCCGTGGTGCATTCACAACTGGAAGTGACCGATTTTTTGCCAAAAGGATACGTACGAGATGGTTCTGTTTCCTATCGAGCAGAAATACAGTTGGCTATCGACACGGCGGCAAATGCCGGGCTGACCCTCCGATTTCCTGCGATGACAATTGCCGCCGACGAAGTTGGATGGAAGCTCGCTTCCAAATCAACACTCGACATGCGAAACACAATCTTCATTGTACAGGAATCGTCTCAAAGTGATGGCGCAGTATTTGCTGGAAAAGATGTGAACAGTGTTGCGATGATCGGCGGAGAAATCATCGGCCGCAATGACGCTTGGAAAGACGGCGTGAATATTCGAGGCGTGCATATTTCCGGCAAGTCATCGCGGATTCGCATTCGCGAGATGATTTTTCGAAATCTCAGTAGCAACGGAATTGGCCTCTTTGGGTCTGAAGAGGATGCGATCCAAGACGTTTGGGTCGATGAGGTCGTCGTAGAGAATTGTTGCAAACGCTATCCTGACTACCAATCACAAGAAAAGGGCGAACCGGGAAGCGTGCGAGAAGATCAGGGAGACGTCGCGTTTTATTTTGTTGACGGTTTCCGCGTTCATGGGTGTCGGTTCGAGCGATCACGTTCTGATGGGACACATTTCTATCGAAGCAAAAATGGCCAGATAACCGACAACCGAATTTATCGCGCGAAAATGGGTGGATACTTTCTCGAGCAATGTGAGAACATCATTGGACGCGGGAATGTGATTCTTGAAAACGGTTCGCGAGGTGTAACGATCGAACGAGGATCTTGTCACTGTATTTTTTCCGACAACATCGTACGCGATAGTGGTCGAGAAGGGCTTTGGGCTCCTGATTGTATCGGTTTAACTGTTACGGGAAACGAATTCGATCGAAATGGCCGTAAACCTAATGGTACGGAAGAACGTTATATCTGGAATGCTAACATCACGATCAACGAGGCCTTGAAGGAGCCAACCCATTCTCCCACGCAGGCCTATCTTGTCAGTGGGAATTTGATTCGAACGACAAACGATCAAATTGCGGCGATACGTGTCAACGCAGTTGCCGAAACAAAGAGTATTGTTATTCGTGGGAACGTGCTCGTCGGTGAGAATCGTCGGATCTTAGTCGAGGGCGACGAAGTGCAAGAAGTGACGCTTGCAGAAAATTCCGGTACAAGCCATTGACGAGACTCGCTGCCCTCCCCATTTCGCGTCCAACAAACCAAATGGCGCTGTGTTCGAATTGGATGGGTGGGCTGAAAGCGCCTGTAACCGCAAGCGCCTGAATCGTAAGCGAAGGACTGCATGAATCGCTTTTCTTCACAAATCATGGGCGATTGCGATGCTTGCATTCGTTGCTAACTCGTCGCTAACGCTTCCCGCTCTTGTTGTCGGAGGACAACAGCATCCTCGGTTATCCAATTGACAAAGCACTGGATCTGGGACAATCGAACTAGAACGGCATCATCGAAAGACCGAATGCGCGATCTAACAGCCAACCGAGACCGCAAACCGCGATCGCGGCCGAGATAGCTAGCTGAAAACGTTTGCCGTATTTTTGCGTGGTGAGCCAGGCAACTGGTAGGGCCAACAATGCAACAATCAAGAGTTGGCCAACCTCAACTCCCAGATTAAAGGCCAGCAGCGATCGCAAGAACCCTTGCGTTGGAAGATGGAGCTCTCGAAGTACACCTGCAAATCCGAAACCGTGAATAAGTCCGAAGAGAAACGTAAGCTTCCAGCGGCCCTTCGTCTCACGAATCCAAAAATTCTCAATCGCCGTGTATACGATCGTCGCAGCAATCAGAGTTTCAACCAACATCGCCGGAAGCTCAACCCAACGCAAGGTCGCCAGCTCTAACGTAATCGAATGAGCAATCGTAAACGCGGTGACGATCTTGACCAGCTCACGAAATTGGCTGACGATAATCAACGACAGCAAAAACAGAATATGATCGTAGCCAATCAGAATATGCTCGACACCAAAAACGAAAAACTGCTTCAATCGAACCCAAATCGATTCGTTGGCCCGGCGTTCAAACGTGCGATCACTTGCTTCATTCGCAGATACTTCGAGCGAGGAATCCTTGGTTTCCTCCGTCGCCGCATACGTCATATCAAAAAGGTAATCAGGCTCGAAAGCACTGAAGATCACTTCATGAGTTTCGCCTGAGTGTTCGATCGCACCCAATACCGTATGCCGAAATCCAAGAGCTTCAAAGAAATCAAAGCTGAGCCAGATATCCGACGGCGG
>JANPLJ010001107.1:0-2650 GCA_031426475.1 Pirellulaceae bacterium
GAAGCACTAGCTATCATTTCTCCTCGGATTGTAGCATGCCACGTTGCTCGTTGAGAAATTTTGCGTAAGTTCCTTGCTCGATGTGGGAGCGGGCTTTTGCCATCAAACGATGGTAGAACGTCAGGTTATGAATCGACAGCAGAATAGGCCCGAGCATCTCTTTGGCGACGAAAAGATGCCTCAAATACGCTCGACTATGCTGGCACGCTGGACACGGGCAATCGTCTTCCAGCGGTCGCATATCGTCGGCGTGAATAAGATTCCGCAACCGAAGTGGGCCCGTCGAGGTAAACGCGAGAGCGTTCCGTCCGTTGCGAGTCGGCATCACGCAATCGAACATGTCGATTCCACGTGCAATTCCTTCTAGAAGATCGATCGGCCGCCCGACCCCCATTAAGTAGCGAGGCTTTTCGGCGGGCAAGGCCGGACAAGTGGCTTCGAGAATCCGATACATTTCGGGTGGCGGTTCGCCGACACTCAAACCGCCGACCGCATAGCCTTCGAAGCCGATTTCCATAAGCTGCTCGGCACATGCAACACGTAGCTTCGCATCCAACCCGCCTTGAACGATCGCAAACAACGCTTGATCGGTACGCGTTGCAACGTCCTTACAACGCTTGGCCCATCGAATACTTCGTTGACAGGCTTCGAGGGCAACTTCATCGGGCGAGGGCAAGGCGACCAGATGATCGAGGACCATCGCAATGTCGCTCCCAAGTGATTGCTGGATCGCGATCGAGTCTTCTGGGCGGAGATGAATGACGGCACCATCGAGATGCGACTTGAACGTCACACCGACTTCGGTCACCTTGGCACGATCGGCAAGCGAAAAAATCTGAAAGCCACCGCTATCGGTTAGAATCGGTCGATCCCAATTCATGAACCGGTGCAAGCCACCCAGTCGCTCAACGCGTTCTTTGCCTGGCCGCAAACCGAGGTGATACGTGTTGCCCAAGATCATCTGGGCACCGCTCGCAGCGAGCTGAGCGCCGGTAATTCCCTTGACGGTCGCTTGTGTCCCGACGGGCATGAAGACAGGCGTCTCGACGACGCCGTGACTCAGTGTTAACTGGGCACGGCGAGCGGCGGTCTGAGGATCCGTGCAGGTCAACCGAAACGACAGGCGATCAGTCACCACGCAGCTTGAGATTCATGAGAGTGAGTTTTTCTCGGACTTCGTTCAAGCTGGTCACGCCGAAGTTTTTGCACTCCAACAGATCGTCAGCTGACTTGCGAACGAGCTCTCCGATGGAACTCAATTGAAGCCGAACCATACATTTTCTGGCTCTCACCGACAGATTGAGTTCTGCAATCGGACGATCGAGCAACGCCTGTTGATCGGCGCTCATCGTCGACAAATCCAATGGTGGCTCGTCTTCGCGTTTTTCGTTTGCCAACTGCCCGAGGCTCAAACCTCGCGATGTGAGCATCTCGCAGATTTCGACCAACGATGTCTCGCCAAAGTTTTTGCTCGAAAGAAGCGTCGCTTCGGTGGTTCGCGCAAGATCGCCTAACGTGCGAATGCCCATCTTTTGCAGACAATTTCGCGATCGAACGGAAAGCTCGAAATCCGAAACGGGGATGCTGAGCACTTGTGCCATGCGCTCGTTGCGTTTCGCCGAGTCTTCGTCGTAAAGAATGTTGCCGCCGGCTGAAGCATCCTTCAAATACAACTTCGCTCGAGGATGATCCGGAGCAACCTCAAGAACTCGACGATAACACGCCTGAGCTTTCGCGAAATCATTACGATCTTCGTAAATAATTCCAAGATTGATCAGCGTCCCAATGTGTGCTGGGACAACGTTTGCGGCTCGCTGGTAGTATTCGAGCGCTTGGAAATCGTTGCCAGTTCGATCATTTTCCAATGCCAAACCGAATAGAGCGCCTTGATGGCGATTATCGACTGTGACAGCTCGTTGATAAAGCCTTAGAACTTCATCGATATTGCCACCGACTGCGGCGACCGTCGCACCGCGCTGGTAAAGATATTCAGCAGATTGCTCGACGGGGCCAAAAATATTGTCGAGAATCTTCATCGCCTCGGCTTTTTCGCCCGTGTATCGTTTGACTTCAGCGATTGCGAGCTGGCATAGTTCTGACGTATAGCCTGACTTTTGGGCTGCTTCGTAGTATTGAATGGATCGGTCGTGCTCGCCGAGCTGGAAACTGACTTTACCGAGATAGAATTGAGCTAACGCCCCGCCATCGCTGTGCTTGAGCGTTTCCTGGGCGTCGCGGAACTTGCCGATCAAAGCTTGGCAAACACCTAAGCGAGTCATCGTCGCCGGAGACGGATTTTCACCGCTCGCCAGTTCATTGACCGCGTCTCGAAGCAACCCAAACTGGGTCGGATCCTCGATGATAGCGCGATTGATGCGATCGATATCCTGGGGACCAAAGCTTTGGTTGGCTAGAACTATTTCTCGCAAATCCAATAAGGTTGCTTGAACCATCGACCGAGTCTCTTCCAAAAATGAACTGTTTTTCCAAAATCTGAAAGCCAGCGGTGGGAGTCGAACCCGCAACCCCCGCATTACGAATGCGGTGCTCTACCAATTGAAGCTACGCTGGCATGCCCAAAACGAATCGTTTTGTGCTTGATCTCACCAGAAAGTCGCTATCTACTGCAACTTCCGGACCCAGAATAATA
>JANPLJ010001108.1:0-4005 GCA_031426475.1 Pirellulaceae bacterium
GAGGAGACGCAGATGTTTCCCGAAAAGATGCTTAAACCTCCGATGTCTGGCGCGAAGGCTGCACATGCGCTCTATCGTGAGGAAGAGCACGGAACTACGCTCACAGAGAAAGCAACGAATTGGATGCGTGGACACAAGGACAAGCCTTTCTTCGTCTATTTTGCCACGCCTCACATTCATCATCCGTTTACGCCTGGCGCGAAATTTAAAGGGACCAGCGAAGCAGGTCGGTACGGCGACTTCATTCAGGAATTAGACTGGATGGTCGGCGAGGTGATACGCACTCTCGATGAACTCAAACAGAGCGATAACACGCTTGTTATCGTTTCCAGCGACAACGGCGGGATGCTGAACGTCAGTGGACAGGAAGCATGGAAAGCCGGACATCGGCTCAACGGCGATCTACTCGGCTTCAAATTCGACTCGTGGGAGGGTGGACATCGTGTGCCGTTCATCGCTCGATGGCCGGGCAAGATCCCCGCTGGTTCCGTGTCGGATCAACTCATGTGCCAGATCGACTTTGTATCCACCTTCGCTGCGATCACGGGCTCGAGCGTGACCGGTCCGGATAGTGTGAATGTGCTCACCACGTTGATCGGCAAGCCCGACAAACCCGGCCGCGAACAACTCATCATCGCTCCGAACCATAAGAAGAATCTCGCGTTGCGTGAAGGTCGCTGGCTCTACATCGGGGCTCAGGGAGGCGGCGGCTTTACCGGCGACAAGCCCGGCGATCACCAGCTCGGCGGCCCAGGTGCCCTCCAATTCGCTCATGAAATCAACAGCGACATTGCCGACGGAAAAATCAAGGCCGACTCGCCCGACGCTCAACTCTACGACCTCGGAACCGATCGCTCGCAATCACGCAACATCATACGCAAACATCCCGAGCAAGCTAAGCTGATGGCGAGCCATCTCGCTGAACTGCAAAAGCAACTCAAGAGCACAACGCCGCGTTCCAAGCCTTAATGCAAGCGGCAAGCGGACACGATAGAATCGCAAATAAAATGGACTTGGAATTCTCGAGGGTGCGTCGGGACGCCAGTTCTTGTTGCGATATCTCTATTGAAAGAACTAAACTGTTACTGCAAGCTTTTCGAGCATACTCAAGACCTGAGCCTCAATCTTCGAAGTTGCTTCGACTTCCATAAACGACGAACGTGCGGGCCACGTTTCGTAGCCACCTAGGCTATGTTGTCGAGAGGTTGGTAGATAACCGTAGTATCCGTTGGCGAGTTCGATCGTGAAGGTGTTAGCAAAGGGACTGCGGCGTGCCATCTCCAATCCAGACTCAGCGAAAACTTCGCCTGGGATCGCGGCAATGGAAGTGTCGCCGATGCGGAGCGCTTGTAACTCGACTGGTACCGATGCAGGGTAATTTGATAGCTGCAGCGCTTCCTGGGCATATAGTTGAGGCCTACTTAGTTGTTGAGGGTCGCGAATCGTCTCAATCATATCTCTCGCCCATTCAAGCCGATTCGCATCTGGACGTCGAACTCCCAACTCGATTGTCGACGTCTGAACGCCGAGCCGGACATTGTCGCGATGTTCCATTTTTTGGATCATCGTTACCGCCGAATTTGCCATGTCAACAGAAACTTCTCGCATTCGCTCCCATGCAGGTCGCTTGCCGATCGGGTTCTGTACATTGTTGTTGTTGACATCTCCACTAGCTCCATTGGACATCATAGCCACGAACGGCGGATACCGTTTTGACGCGTCGAGAAGCTCGGCGACACGCTCCGAAAACAATCCAAAATAGTCGGCGCTCGCATGGTTGGATTGATACCCTCCAACATAGTGCAATCCGTAGTTCGCCAAGAGTGCCATCGGCCGACCATCGGCATGCTGCACACTCACTAACGCCATTCGAGGATCGACAGGCCCAGCAGGCTCAATCAAATTAGGCCCGCTGGATGGATTCATGACAACCGCATCGTCACTGGTTCCGAACGGATTCTTGGGAGCGGTACCAGGTATCACTTTCCAGCGTCGGTTGAAAACATGCTCTGGTTTTTCGATGGCCCCAAAGCCAATTTTCGCCGGCGCGAGATTCGCGGCAGCCAACCGAATCGCATCCGCGATTCGCAATGCCACGAAATCCGCATACCACCGATCGAGTTCACCCGGCAGTATTCCGATCAACCCTGGTGCAGCATGACTGTGAGTCGCGGAAATGAGGATATTCGTCGCTGGCCACTTAAGATCCAGCGCAGCACGCCGCCTCGCTTCGTCAACAATTGGGCGTCCGATCATCCGGACATCGCAGACGGCGATGGCTATTTGCGTCGAGCCGTCGTCGAGCACCATACATCGCACTCGAAGAGGATCATGAATTTGAGTGATGGGCCCTCCACGCATGATGACGCCACCGTTAGTCGCTCCCACCGGCAGCGAAATATCCGACGTCGCCGCTCCCGCTCGCAATCCTTTTGATTCCTTGCCAAACGCAGTTTTCGAGCGCAAGGAGAGCGTGGAAGCGGCAGCGACAAACTTTCGTCTCGAAATGAGCGGCAGAATTCGCTCTATCATTGATAACTCCTATGCGTCATTGTGGAAAAATTGTCATCAATTACTTCGTATCGCTCGTCACTTCGCAGCAATTGAGGACCGTTGTTGTACCAAGTTCGTTCAACTGAGACTCAACGACTACTTGCTAGTTCCAGTACCCGCGCCGAGTTGCGCCTGGATCGCCTGCGCGACCTGCTTTGCCAGCAATGCAGAACCCTCGTCGGTGAAATGCACATCGTTCGGGCGCTGCATCTTTGCGACATGCGGCGCGATAGCCGTATTCAGATCGTTGATTGCCACACCATTCACGGCCATCACCTTTTGCGCGACGGCGTTATATTCCTCTACGCTGCCGAAACGTCGAGTAGACGTGAGATTGCCGCCGTTTGGCACCGGCGTCGTCGTGGCGAAAATCAGCTTCGCGCCAGAAGCCTTCATCTGCTTGACCAGCTCTCGCAGATTCTTCTCATAAACGTCCGGCGGCGCGTGACGCACGCCTTCGGGTGGTAGCTTTGCGTCGTGCAATCCGAAGTTGAAATGGATGACATCCCACGTCTTGTCGCCGACCCATGACGTCAGATGGTGAAGCCCGTTCCCGGTCGAACTACAGTTGGCCGGCGGTCGGTGCACATTGGCTTTGCCTTTTAACAGTTCACGCGTCGGCAATGTATAGCCGATGGAGACGGAATCCCCGATGAGCAGCACACGCGGCAAGCCGTCAACATCTTCGACAGCAGCAAGCGATGGGTTGGGCGCAGGCTTGCTTTTGGGCGCTGGGTCAGCGGACATTGCAACCAACGGCGCGAGGATCAGGGCAAGGGCGAGTGTGATTCTCATATTAACGGCTCTCTCATTTGGATGCGTTGGATGTTTCGGCTCGACGTTTGAAGACCGCTTGGCTGCGAAGAGGGAATGGAGGCGGTGAATCGGCGGGAAGCGAAGCTAATACACGCAGCAGTTTATCGCGCGCAGCGACGGCCTCCGGTTGCGTCGTATCACCGAGTTCATGTTGCTCGTTAGGATCGGCGTTGGCGTCGAAGAAGCGACCATCCGAATAGAGCTTGAATCGATGATTGCGAACGACCCGCATCGTATCCAATTGATTGAAGATCCAATCGCGATGCGGCTTCGCTTTCGGATCGCCTCGCAACGTCGCAGCAAAAGACTTACCGTCTATGACCAACTCTTTCGGGAACGGGATCCCTGCCAGCTCACACAGCGTGGGAAAAACATCTGTGAAGTCCGCGATCGCAACGGTTCGCCCACCGGGAAAGTGTTTTGGAGAATTTGCGATCAACGCAACGCTGCCGCCAGCCTCGGTAAGCGAGTAAAGACCACCCTGTACGACGCGACCATTGCGTTGCGCACTGACGCTGTTCTCAGTGCCGTTATCGCTCGCGATGATTACGAGCGTGTTGTCGCGCAGCTTGAGTTCTTCCAGTGCCAGCACGAGGTCGCCGATTAGACTGTCGGCATATCGCACCATGTCAGCAT
>JANPLJ010001109.1:0-2492 GCA_031426475.1 Pirellulaceae bacterium
TCTCAAATCTCAAATCTCAACTAACCCACTATGACTAAGAAACCACTTCGCATCGGAATGATCGGCTACGGCTTTATGGGTCGAGCTCACTCGAATGGCTACAATCGAGTCAGCAATTTCTTCGACCTCGAATATACGCCAGTGCTTCAAGCCGTGTGCGCTCGGAATCCTGAGAAAGCCCAAGCCTTTGCCGATCAATGGGGTTATGCATCGATCGAATCCGACTGGCGAAAGCTGCTCGATCGGAAAGATATCGACGCGGTCGACATTTGCACGCCGAACAATCTGCACAAGGAGATCTCGATCGCAGCCGCGCAAGCGGGCAAGATGATCTTGTGCGAAAAGCCGCTTGCGATGAACGTTGCCGAAGGCGAAGAGATGTGCGAGGCTGTGGAAAAAGCCAAAGTTCTCAACACCGTTTGGTACAACTATCGACGCATCCCAGCGGTCACGATGGCCAAGGAACTTATCGATCGCGGCCTTCTGGGGAAGATCTTCCACTATCGATCTCAGTTCTTGCAAGACTGGACTATCAACGCCGATGTTCCGCTAGGTGGGGCCGCGACATGGCGATTGGATGTCGAAGCGGCGGGCAGTGGTGTGACAGGCGACTTACTTGCCCATTGTATCGATACCGCGATCTGGCTCAACGGTTCCATCGGCTCGCTATCAGCCATGACGGAGACGTTTGTCAAGGAACGCAAACACGCCCTGACCGGCGAGAAAAAGCCGGTAGGGATCGACGACGCGGCTATTTTCATGGCTCGCTTCAAAAACGGGTCGATGGCGACCTTCGAATCGACGCGATACGCTCGCGGTCACAAAGCGCTTTACACCTTTGAAATCAACGGCGAGAACATGTCGCTGGCTTGGGATCTGCATGACCTACATCGCTTGAAGATTTTTGATTATCGAGATGAAGGTCCGCTTCGCGGATGGAAAAGTATTCATGTCTCGGATGGAGATCATCCCTACATGAAAAACTGGTGGGTCCCAGGTTTGCAGATTGGTTACGAGCACTCGTTCGTCCATCAAGTCGCCGATTTCTTGAAAGGCGTTGAGACCGGAACTTCGATCGGACCAACCTTTCGAGACGCGCTCGAGACGCAAAAAGTCTGCGACGCAATCCTCGCCAGCGGCAAAGACGGCCAGTGGAAGCATATCCAATAACACAGGAAGTGGTCCGTTACCTTAAATCGTACGACGGGCACTTCTGCCCGTTTGATGAAGAACTTGATGTAACTTGGATTGGCTGTTTATCCTTTTGAATTCAGCATGTAAGTTGGCGCGTAGCACACAATACGAGTGATTCGGTGCTACACCTCAAACAATTTGATCAAGTTTTTCACTCCCAGCGGTTTTGCACAGGCGAATGTTTCACCGGCGTCGATTCCGATGGCTGCACCCGCCGCGATCGCCAGTCCTCGCACGCGCTGGAACACGTGAGCCTTGGCTGGTGGAAACTGCGATTTATAACATGCAATCGATTCGATCTTCTTTTCTAGCGAAGTCGAAATATCAACGGTGAACTGCGAATCGAACCCGACCAAAGGCGCTGGTTCGAAAGAAAGACGAAAGTACAATTGACGAGTGATCGTATGTGTCGGTAGCCCATCGAAATGGTTGTCCCATTTAGTAAGCCGCGAGTAGAACACGGCGGCATCGGTGATTTGCATTGCTTGGTAATGGTCAGGCGATGCGAGCGGCGTTTTGTTTCCAAATCCGACGACGGTATGAGGTCGCCAGTAACGAAACTCTTTCGCCAATGCGACGCGAGCTTCGAAGTCATCCATCAACCGACGATTGGGCAAGTGCATCAGGCGACGGTAATGAACCCCCAGAACCCTGCTGGCCTCTTCGGCCTCGCTCCAACGATGTTCAGGCGATTCTGACAATGGAGTTGGCTCTCCGTCGGTCAGGTCAACGATGCCCACTCGGTAGCCTTGTTCAACCAGGCGATGAATCGTACCGCCACAAGCGATTTCCACATCGTCCGGATGCGCGCCGACGAAAAGGATATCGAGCTTCGGCGGCAGGTCCGAACTGACAGGAAATGGAGGTCGATCGGCATTGGGGGCGATGAACAGCATGATTTGAAGCAATAGAAAGCGACAGAAAGGGACGAAAGGGACGACAGGGACGACAGGGACGACAGGGACGAAAGGGACGAAAGGGACGAAAGGGACGAAAGGGACAACAGGGACAACAGGGACGACAGGGACGACAGGGACGAAAGGGACGAAAGGGACGAAAGGGACGACAGGGACAGAAGGGACAGAAGGGACAGAAGGGACAGAAGGGACAGAAGGGACGGCAGGGACAGAAGGGACGGCAGGGACAGAAGGGACGGCAGGGACGGCAGGGACAGAAGGGACGACAGGGACAGAAGGGACGACAGGGACAGAAGGGACAGTGACGGTCAGTACATCAGGGATTCAAGGGACTTCGAAATTGACGTCGCTCGCCTATTATCTCTTACGTCTCTTACGTCC
>JANPLJ010001110.1:0-5655 GCA_031426475.1 Pirellulaceae bacterium
ATAAGACAGTCAACGGCCAAACGGCGATCGCTCCAACGCCGATGGCAGAGATCCAAATGAAGTTTGGCATGCTATAATTTCGCCTCGGTGAATGCAGCGATGGCTGGTCGACTGTGCGGGGCTGCCGGAGTGTTTGAAGCAGGGTAGGCTTTCAAAGCATGAGCGGCCTCTTCTTGTACCATCGTATATTTATCTTGTAAAAGTTTGGTGATGGCTGCTTTGATGTCTGGATGTGGCCCTAGATAGGAGGCGGCGATGGCAGCTTGGCAGCGACGCTCGCCATCGGGGGACTCGAGAGCCGGAATCAGCATCTGTGGCCAAGTTGGATGCAGGGATCGCATGATTTCAGCAAAGCAATGAATAGCATCATCCATCAATAAACCTAGGTGCTGAAGCAAGGTTTCAATATTGAATTCAACAAAGAATTCCTCGATTGCTTTTCGCAGGTTGGGATCGCAATTCGGCAGAACCAAGAGCAGTTTTCGGATGTCTTGGCGGAATTGAGAGCCATCGTCGACCGGTTCATGGAGGGATCGCTGGCTGAAGGAGACTTGTTGCAACATGGCTTCGGGGGCCATCGCTTCCAAGAACTTGACGCACGGAGTCGTCGGATAATGCCTAAGAATCTTCGTAATCGCAAGATGCGATTCCGTGGACGGGTTGTCTAAAAAGACACAAATGCCTTGCAGCAAGCGTCGTAGAGGTGCCTGACCGGCGGCCATGATGGTCCAAAGTGTCCAAAGATCTTGTTCACTCAGCGAAGTATACTTGAGACTTAGGTTCCGACAGCATTCGGGGATCCCGTTTTGCTGGATACGTTGCAAAGTGAGTAGCGAAAGGCCTTCGCGTGTTCGCTTTGCAAGTGCCAATGCCATTTTTTCATCTGTGCGTTCTTTGAACAGAACGTTGCAGATGCTCTTGGGTAAAAAGGGTTTGTCAAGTAAATCGACCAACAGTTCGAGTACTTCAATGCGTTGTGTCGATTTCCATTGCCGTGTCAGAATCTTCATCACCGCGTCTTCGTTCTGATTCAAAATCCCCAGCAAATCGGCGTCTCCGGCATCGACACAAGCGAGAAAAGCATCGGCAATCGTGGCGCTCCGGTGGACATGAAATTGGTCTAGGGAAGCAGCCAAGAGGCCCAGCAATGAAGTTCGAACCGACGAAGCTGCGCCGCCATTTCGGGCCTCTGTACCCAGGTGTGTCGCTAGCTGCAGCAATTGCTTGCCAGCAAACGAACCATGCGGCAGGCTGATCTGTTCCGCGGTTCGGACTAGCCGTGTAAAACCTTCGACAATCTCGCAGTCAGAAATCGCTTTCAATGCCGCGCGGTACAATCGGTGGGTTGGATCCTCTAGGACCTTCATAATGGTTGCAACCAAGCGATATCCTATGGTTTTCCATTCGCGACGACAAAGTCGACTTGGGCTATCGAAGGCTTCGAGAAACTTCTCTTGAGATAGCCGGTCGGAACGCGACGAAAGCGCGAATCCCGCTTGCCACCGCACCGAGCGATCCGAGCTGTCCAGCAAGCCGCAAAGACAGTCAACGGCCGATTGATTTCCCGTCGATGCAAGGAATTGGAATTCTTTAGTAAGGGCGGCGAACACGGATTGGCTCGAAGGGGTATTCTCAGAAAACAGGGATCAACAGACAAGCTCGACAGAAAAACGGGACTAGATCATTTGGAATCATGCGATTGCAGCCAAAAAGAAGAAGTTTGCGAGGATCCGCGCCGGAGAGTCGAAAAAATCGGCATTCCTGGTAGAGTAAACATGGGTTTGCAGCTACAACAAAAACATCCTCATACCAGCAACCTCCCCGGTAGCCAAAATGTCGCGTTCCGCTCAACAAATACTCCAAGAGGAATTTTTAATCGCTCGAGCCAAAATCCTGGAGCTCGCTGCGATCTTCGATCGAATCGATCGGGCGACCAGCGAATCGCCAGCCGGCTCCAATGAGGACCTCGAAAAATCAAAACGACAGCTTGAGTTGCTTGCGAAGGGTGTCGCAATTTTGCAGGATTCCGAACCCCAACGAGCTAGCCGTGTGCAGGCGTTGATGAGCCGACCGTACGATCCGAATTGGCGAGAGCAATGGACTATATAGATCCCCATATCCACATGGTCTCAAGGACCACCGACGACTACGAGACTTTAGCTCGAATGGGCTGCGTTGCGATGAGCGAACCGGCGTTCTGGGCTGGCTTCGATCGTGGGAGCGTCGAAAGTTTTCGCGATTACTTTCGGCAGCTAACGGACTTCGAACCCAAGCGAGCGGCTCAGTTCGGAATCAAGCACTACACGTGGCTCTGTATCAATGCCAAAGAGGCCGAGAACGTGAGCTTGTCGCGAGAAGTGATCGCGATGATCCCAGAGTTTCTCGACAAACCGAACGTCCTTGGAATCGGCGAGATTGGACTGAACAAGAATACCAAGAACGAAGCGACCATCTTCTTGGAGCATGTCGATCTAGCTGTTCGCCATCACCAACAGATTTTAATCCATACCCCGCATTTGGAAGACAAGTATCAAGGAACTCGAATGATTCTTGATATGTTGACTGGCGACTCACGCGTCGAACCGACTCGAGTCTTGGTGGATCACGTCGAAGAACATACGATTCGTGAAGTCCTTGATCGCGGTTTTTGGGCTGGTATGACGCTGTATCCCATCTCGAAATGTACGCCGCAACGCGCCGCAGACATGATTGAAATGTTTGGTCCCGAGCGGTTGATGGCTAACAGCGCCGGCGATTGGGGGCCGAGCAAGCCGACCGCTGTTCCCGATCTGATCATGGAACTGAAACGGCGCGGCCATCCGCGCTCCTTGATCCAAAGAATCGTCTACGATAATCCTCGCATGTTTTTCTCACAGAGTCGAAGCTGGGCCGATCCCAGTAGTTGACGGCTAAAGGTGCGCGAAGCACATTGAAACTGCACAGGATCAGGCAAATCGAGTAGAATCGATCGGCAACTTTGTTCAACTTTGGCAATTGCACCTCGTATGGAAACAGACCAGTAATGTTCGCACCGATTCGACTCATTGACCGATCTCGCGTTTTAGCACTGACTATTGTCGTCTCGCTTGGTTTCGGGGGATTTCCTTGCTCGTACGCGGCCGAGCCTGCCACCAAAGGATTGGTATCAGGCATACGGCTTGAGAATTTTAGTCAGAGTATTCCACCGAGCGAAGATTTTTATCGGCATGTCAACGATGCATGGATGCAACGGACCGAAATACCTTCCGACCAGGCACGTTACGGTGCTTTCACGATCCTGGACGAAAACGTGAAGGCACAGGTCAAGCAAATCATCGAAGACGTCGGAGCCAGCCCCAACAAGGCGACTGGGCCTGCTCAGCAGGTTGGCGATTTCTATCGATCCTACACCGACGTCGCGGCTCGCAATGAAGCGGGACTGAGTCCGATTCAAAACTGGTTGGACCAAGCCGCCGCCGTGACGTCGAAAACGGAATGGATCGATCTCAATGGCAAACTCGACATTCCTGGCGTTTCCGGCTTCATGGCCGTGTACGTCGATCAAGATGCGAAGCGCTCGGATCAATACGCGGTCCATCTTACGCAAAGCGGCCTGTCGTTGCCCGATCGCGATTACTACCTTTTGGACGAAGGACGCTATCAGGATGCCAGGAAAGCACTCAAAGACTACATGGTCGATATGTTTAAGCGAATGGGAGAGAAAGCCCCGGAACCACTTGCGGACGCAGTTTTGGCCTTTGAATCCGCGATCGCGAAAGCACAATGGTCGCAAGTTGAACTGCGAGACCCGATCAAGACGTACAACAAAGTCGAGATCAAGAAATTCGTAGAAAGCCACCCTAATCTGGCGTGGGCAATCTACGCAAACGCCAATGGCTTGCCGATCGAAGGCGATCTGATCATCGGTCAACCGAGCTTCTTTGCCGGTATCGATAATCTAGTTGCTTCGACGGATATAGAAACGCTCAAGGCTTACACGCGGTTCCGAATTATCGATACCTTTGCGGGCGTGTTGGATGATTCGCTCGAGAAAAGGCATTTTGACTTCCATGAAACCGCCCTGAGCGGTGTCACCGATCAAGAGCCGCTTTGGAAACGTGGAATCAAGGCTTGCAATAGCCTGCTCGGGATGCCGGTTGGTCAGCTGTACGTCGCTCGTCATTTCTCAGAAGAATCGAAACGAAGGATGCAGCTCATGGTCGAAGGGCTCAAGGAAGCGTTCGCGATTCGGATTAAGAATCTAGAATGGATGAGCCCCGGTACGAAGCAGCAGGCGCTTGAAAAGCTTTCGCTCTTCAGTCACAAAATCGGTTATCCAGACTCTTGGAAAGACTATTCGAAAGTCATCATCAAACCGGATTCGATCATCGACAATCTGGACGCCATCCATCGATTCGAACATACGTACGCACTTCAAAAACTGGGCAAGCCGATCGATCGCACCGAGTGGTTAATGCCGCCGCAAATGGTCAATGCCTACTTTAATCCTCAGATGAATGAAATCGTGTTCCCGGCAGCGATCCTTCAGCCTCCATTCTTTAACATGGAAGCCGATGACGCGGTGAACTACGGAGGAATTGGTGCGGTGATCGGCCACGAGATCAGTCATGGGTTCGATGACCAAGGAAGCCAATACGATGGGCGCGGGAACCTGCGAAACTGGTGGACGCTGCAGGACCGAAAAGAATTTGAATCGCGTGCCGAGCAGCTTGTTTCACAGTATTCAAAGTACAAGCCGTTCGACGACATGAACGTCAATGGCAAGCTAACTCTTGGCGAAAATATTGGGGATCTCGGCGGCTTGAATGCTGCTTATTCGGCGTACCACCTTTCGCTCGAAGGCCAGTCGGCTCCAGTTCTCGACGGATTTACTGGGGATCAACGGCTTTTTATCGGTTGGGCCCAAGTTTGGCAGTTCAAGTACCGCGAAACGGAATTGCGCCGGCGCCTCTTGACCGATCCGCATTCACCAGCCCAATATCGCGCCAATGGAATCGTTTCCAACTTGGATGCGTTTTATCAAGCTTTTGAAATCAAACCCGATTCGCCAATGTGGATCGCCCCCGAAAACCGCGTCCGAATTTGGTAAATGAGTGCTGCATTCGACTACCATCAAGGCTCCAGCGACCTTCGAAGGATTTGCATTGCTTGTGCTCGCAGTTGCTTCGCGGTCGATGAGCGATTCTCCGCTCGCTGGTTTGTACCTTGATGCTTTTCAGCACGTTCAAGGATCCTTGCCGAACGCAAGATCAATTCGATGGCTTTCCATTCCGCCGGAGTTATCGAGTCGTCTCGGTCGAGATGGCTTTGAGCAACATTCTGATTTTCGATCGGGATCAAGCTCGGACGGTGGTCGTTCAATTGATCTCGGATCGCTTTGTAAAGAGGGTCCTTCATCGCTTCGTTGGGATCGGCTGCGGGGGCGACAATTGCAGGTGTGGCTTCTGAACGATTCTCTGGCACAATCTGCTTCGCATCAGATTTCGTATGGGTATCGGACTCTTCCGCGGGGAGCCATTGAAAATGGCTGGATACGCCCAAAGCGATCGTCAGGGCCAAGATTTGCAGTCGCTTGTTCAAAAGAAAACCCTTAGTTCGAGACGGATAACGAGTGCTCTGTCCATTTTAGATTTTGTGTAGCCGAATTCGTCAGAA
>JANPLJ010001111.1:0-17508 GCA_031426475.1 Pirellulaceae bacterium
AATGGAGTCAACCAATCCGAGATAATGTTCAGGGGCACAGGAAATCTCGTAGCGATCCTCAAGTTCGGTGACATCTTCGGCGCCGCTCTCCAACGCTAATTCCATCAAAGTATCCAAACTGCAGGTCGCGCGACTGACCACGATAATTCCTTTGCGTTCGAACAGATATCCAACGCAATTGGTTTTTCCGAGTTCTCCGCCCGCTTTAACAAAAATGTGGCGAACTTCCGAAGCCGTTCGATTGCGATTATCGGTCGTGATATCGCACATAACCGCAACGCCGCCTGGTCCATAACCTTCATAAAGGATTTCCTCCATGTCGCCGCCTTCCAGTTCGCCGATTCCCTTCTTGATCGCCCGTTCAATATTCTCCTTCGGCATGGAAACCGATTTGGCGTCTATGATGGCCGTTCGAAGGCGAGCGTTTCCGTCTGGATCACCTCCGCCCAGCTTTGCAGCCACAATAATGGCCTTGGCGAGTTTCCCCCAGAGTTTGCTTCGTTTGCTGTCGACCGCTGCTTTGCGATGCTTGATGTTCGAATACTGTGAATGTCCAGCCATGATCGTTGCTCTTTCGGATCCATTACCGCCTATCGAGGCTTGGTGCGTTTCTTGGTTACAGGTTTGACAGGTAATTTCTTGGGAGATGATTTGGCCGCGGACGCTGAATGCTTGGTGTCGGATTTCGCAGGAGGCGAGACCGCCCCCTTTTTGGTAATAGGCTTCTTCGTATCATCCTGCTTTGCATTCGATTTCTTTTGGGTCGGTTTCTCGGATGAAATCGCCTTCGTTTTCGAGGGTGGTGGGGCCTTTGGCTTCTTGTCCGTGGCAGCCGAGGTTTTCTTGGCTGCATTCGCAGGAGTTTTCACCGGTTCGGCAGCCCCTTTTGCAGTTGGCTTCGCAGTTGTTGCTGGAGAAGCCATCTTGGTCGGGTGTCCAGTCTTGGCTGGACTTGCGTCTTTTGATGTCTTTGAATCACTTGTCTTTGAAGGTGATTTTGGTTGGGCGTGCTTCGTTTTGGAGGAAGTTGGTTGAGAACTTACCTGGGCTGAAGCAGCGGTTTTGGCTGGTTCCGTCTTGGGCTTGGTTCCCTTGGCCGCAGCTTTTCCATCGGACTGCTTTGCGGGCGCTGCGACCTTGGCTGGCTTGGGCGGTTCAGGTGGCGGAGGAGGCGGTGGTGGAGCTTTGGGTTTACTTGTCATGCCAAGATCCTTGAAGACCGCTACGACCATTGGATTTTTGTGGCTCGCAGCATGATCAACGGCAAACTGATGGAGCAAGGTCGCAAATTCGATCCCTTTGTTCTTGGCGATCGCGCGTTCGACACCCGGCAAGACTCCTTTTTCAACTTCGGCTTGAGTCAGCACTTCAAGAAGATGGCAAACGGTGAGTGTCGATTCGTCGACGGGGATCGAATGACCGCCAAAAGCATGTTGGGTAACATAGGAAACCATGAACTTGGTTACGCCTACCCAGCCAGAAATTTCGTCGACAGCTTTGCCGAGGTTGGCTTTCTTGAGGTCGTCGATTTCAAACGAATAACGACTTTCAAACATTCCCTGAAGTAGCTTCTTGATGCGGTTGGCCGCGGCTGCGGCGTGTGGCAAGCTTGTCAGCGATTCCGAAAGCTCGGCGATTGTCGTTACACGAATTTCGTTTGAATCAAAATAAGCCTGTTGCAGCTTTGCAAAGGCTTCATCGGCAGCCTCGTAACTTGCGTCTTGCAAACAGCAAGCGTACAGCAAGTGATCGAGCACTTTGCGGTCAGAGACAGGAGTAACCGGTTTGTAGTGTTTCTTCAGAGCCTTGAACAATTGCTCGAATCGGTCGGCACGTTGCATACTACCCATGGATCTGTCGCGAGGAAAATAGGGATTAAGAATCGATTTCGATAAAACTAATTGGGTGGATCGTTGGACCGTCCGTGAGAATGATCCGTCAAGTCAGCGAGGCCTTCATCCGATACGGTCGGTCCCGCATCCAATGCTCGTTCGGCGGCGATCTGTTCCAGGATTTCGGAAACGGCCATCGACTTCTTGACACCGTCGTCGGTTACAAAGGTAAGCCGCGGGGTGTACCTCGTCTCGATTCGTTCCGCGATTTTCGATTGGAGAAAGCCAGCCGAATTCTGCAGACCGCGAAGAGTTGTCTTCTGTTGAACCGGCGTCCCCATAATACTCACGAAGACCTTGGCTTCGCGCATGTCTGGCATGACTTCGACACCCAGGACGGTTACGTTTTGGACGCGAGGATCGCGCAGCTCGGTCAAGATAGCCATCGAGACAACCTCTCGAATGGCTTCACCCGCTTTCAATAATCGTCGCGAACTCACGGAAGGTCAGCTTTTCAGTCAAAGGGACGAGTTAGGTTCGTGGAGCAGACGCAAGCGTCCGAGCCACTTCTTCGATACGATAGGCTTCCAGAATGTCATCCTGTTTGACATCGTTAAAGCCATGCAACTTAATCCCGCATTCCAAACCGCGAGCCACTTCTTTGACGTCGTCCTTAACGCGACGCAAAGTCTCCATCGCATAATCGCCGATGGTGCGGTTGTCTCGATTGACTCGTATGCGGCATCCGCGTTCGATCGTTCCTTGGACAACATAGCAACCAGCGATTGTTCCAACTCGAGATACCGTGAAGACCTGTTTGACGAGGGCTCGTCCGAGTTCGACCACCTTTTCTTCGGGACGCAATCGACCTTCGACGATCGCTTTGATATCCAAAGCCAAGTTGTAAATGATATCGTAACGGCGAATCTCGACCTTCTTGGCGTCGGCCAGATTGCGAGCCGCTTCGTCGGGGATCACATTGAAGCCGACAACAACGGCGTCGGATGCGGAGGCCAACGTCACATCGGCAACCGAAATACCACCAACCGATTTTTGGAGAATGCGAAGTTCGACTTCTGGATGTTCCAGCTTGGTGAGCTCTTTCTCGATCGCTTCCAATGATCCGCGAGCGTCGGCTCGGATAATCAGATTCAAAATGACCTTGTCGTCGCGTTTCGCCAGTCGACCAGACTGGAGTAGCTCTTGGAAAGTTTCGAACGAAACTTTTTGCGAAGTACCAGCCAACGAATCGGATCGCAACGAGTTTTCGCGAGCCGATGCGATTTCGCGAGCCTGGGTGATGTCGTCGAGGACGTAGAATTTTTCCCCTGCTTCAGGAGCCTTTTCGAGACCGGTGATATTTACCGGCATCGAAGGACCCGCTTCGGTCAGTTGCTTATTGCGATGAAGCGTATCGTAGATTGCCTTGATCCGGCCAAATGTCGATCCGCAAACGATGATGTCGCCAACACGCAGCGTTCCATTCCGAACCATGACTTTTGCGATCACGCCCCGGTCTGACGCTTGTTCGCTTTCCAAGCAGACACCGACCGCGGCACGTTTCGGATTCGCTCGGAAATCGGCCAATTCGGCGACGGTCAAAAGCGTTTCCAGCAGTTCATCCATCCCGGCCCCCGTTGTCGCGGACGTAGCAACGACTTCGACATCGCCACCCCATGCACTCGGAGTCAAACCATGCTCTGTCATTTGAGTCATGACGCGATTGATATCGGCGGATGGTAGATCGCTCTTATTGGCAGCAACGACGATCGGAACGCCAGCTGCTTTCGCATGCGAAATCGCTTCTTCCGTCTGAGGCATAATACCATCGTCAGCCGCGATCACGAGAACGGCGATGTCTGTAACATTCGCACCGCGAGCACGCATTTCGGTAAATGCTTCGTGACCTGGCGTATCGACGAATGCGACTCGTCGTCCATCCTTGTTGACTTGATATGCGCGAATATGCTGCGTTATCCCGCCAGCTTCTCCCGAAACGATTTTGGTCCCGATCAAATAGTCCAAGAGCGACGTCTTGCCGTGATCGACGTGGCCGAGGAACGTTACGATCGGAGGGCGAGGCACGAGGTCCTCGGGAGCATCTTCGATCAGTTCGTGTGCGAGAAGCATCGTCGCTTCTGCAGTTTGAGCTTCACGGAATTCTACTTCGACTCCCAGTTCCGTCGCGAGTAGAATCGCTTGTTCGCTGTCCATCGTCGTATTGATCGTCGTCGGAATGCCCATCGTCATCAGAGATCGCAACACTCGTGACACAGGTACCCCAGCCGCTTCGCAGAAGCTTCTGACGGTACACGGAATATCCAGGATGACTTTCTCTTTCCGAGGTGCAGCCGTACTGTTGTTGCGCTGCGTCGGTTGTCGTCTGCCTCGACGACGTCCTTCGCCATCATCATCAAACGCACCGCGGAACTTCCCGGGTTCGGTTCGACCCCGTTTGCGATCGGTTCGTGCTCCGGCCAATCCTGGCTTGCCATCTTCCGGGACAACGACCGCTCCTTTTTTCCCAGGCGTCGTACGCGCTTTCTCCGCTGCATCTTTGAAATTCTTCAAACCGCCCTTGGCTGACGCGCCGGAGCCCGGAGGTGGTGCCGCAGGACCCCTGGCTGCCTTTTGGCTATCTTGCTGGAGTTTTTCAAGTGGGGCTGTCATCCCCTGCTTGGTTCCGGCGATCATATCAGGGGTAAGTCGAATGTCGGGCTTCTGCGCAGCTGGCCCAGCGGGCTTGGGTGGTGGAGCCGCCGTTTTGGGAATTCGAGTCTTCAGGCTGATAATCGGCTCGCTGCTCGTTCGCTTCTTACGCTCTTCCGGAGCAGGCTTCGATGGATCGCCGCCAGGCTTGGGACGTGATCCGATGACGCGGACTCCTCGCGTCGAATTACCACTGGGCAACAAGTAATCCTGACGTGTCGGTCCTGGAAGCATCGGCGCTTCGCTAGCAGAATCGGCTGCTGCGCTTTCGCCGGCCTTGGATAGGACCGGTTGGATTTGGCTCTCTACCGTCGGAGGTACGACGACTTCCACTTCTTCAACCTTCGAAGCTACCGCCGCAATCGGCTCGGCTTCAACAGGCGGCGTGTCTTTTTTGGGTGGCGACTCGATTGCGCTTGGGCGAGTGATCGAAGGGCGTCGACCAATTTGACGGATAGGACCAATCGCGGGGGGCACCACAGGTCGCTCGGGAGCAGCTACCGTTGTCGCAGATGACGACGCAGCTTTTATTGTCGGCTGCGCGGGAGCGGATGCCGAAGCCATGTGTTTTTTAACACGTGCGATCTCATCTTCTTCTAAGCTTGCGAGCGCACTACCCTTGTTGAGAATACCGATGCGCGTACACAGGTCGACTAGCTCTTTGCTGTCAAGCCCGAGTTCTTTCGCAAGTGAATAAATACGTACAGCCACTGGGCAAAGTCCCTCGGGATTCCCTGTTTTGTTTTACATACGGCGTCGCTCCTGAAGCGCACCATGCAATGAAGCTCTCGACATCCCCTTTGATCGTATGACGATCAAAGGTGTACCAGCACCGGTCCACACCGGCCGTCTCTTACTAAGACTCACTTGAGTCACCGACATTAGGATCCGACGACTCGTTGGGCTCGACCGCTGGTGGCGGAGGTGCCGGCTCTTCGTCAGACTTTTTCTTGTTCTTCTCGGCTTGCTCAGCTGCCAAAATTGCTTCTGTCGCTAAGCGTTCCTTTTCAGCTTTTTCAAGCCGCTTTCGTTCACCTTCGGCAACTTCATTCTCAGCTGCTTTATCATCAGCTTGCAAAACGATTGCGTCTACTTGTTCTTCTGTAAGCCCACCCAATTCCATCAAAGCGTCCGGCTCGATCACCGATAAATCATCGTATGAAAGATAACCTTGTTCCACTAGCCTTTGAGCCAATTCTTCTGTCATTCCTTCTATCTCCAAGAACGACTTCATCGCCCGATCGATCTGCTTTTCCAGTTCGTCGGCGGTCATGATCTCAATATCCCAGCCGCAGAGCTTGCTCGCAAGCCGGACATTTTGGCCATATCGACCGATCGCTTGCGAAAGCTGGTCGTCCGCAACCAAGGCAATTGCACGCCCAATCATGTCGCAAAGCAAAACTTGTTGCACTTCCGCGGGCTGAAGCGAATTCGTGATCAAAACAACCGGGTCATCGCTCCAGCGAACGATATCGATTCGTTCTCCGGCCAGTTCTCCCGTGACGTTCTTGATGCGATTTCCACGCATTCCGACACAAGCACCAACACAGTCGACCCGTTGATCGCTGCTCGTCACTGCGACTTTGCTGCGATATCCGGGCTCGCGACTGACCCCCTTGATCTCGATCACACCGTCAGCGATCTCGGGAATCTCTTGTTCAAAGAGCCGCTGAATCAACGATGCCTTTGTTCGCGAAAGGACAACTTTGATGCGATTGCCAGCTGCCTTGACCTCATAAACGACCGCGCGAACACGCTCTCCCGGATGGTATCCTTCACCAGGAATCTGCTCACTACGAGGCAAAATCGCTTCGACCTGGCCAAGCTGAACAACGGTTACGCCTCGCTCGGTTCGTTGCACGATTCCGGTGATCAGTTGGCCAACTTGATCTTGGAATTCGTCCATTCGAGCATCACGCTCGGCTTCGCGAATCTTTTGAGTGATAATTTGACGGGCGGTTTGAGCTCCGATTCGACCGATCTCTTCTTGGTCAAGCGATCGGCCATCGCAGGTCGCCGTAATGGCACCGCCATCTCGAGCGATGCTGACGGTGACCTCGGAGTCTTCGCCGAAATGTCTCTTTCCAGCCGTCACCAGCGCAGCTTCGATCGCTTGCAAAACGAGTTCGCTGTCAATGTTTTTTTCTCGATGGATGGAGTCAACCATCCGCAGCAATTCTTGAGGATTCATGCGTCCCGAGAGCTGACTGGCTAGTGAATACGGAAACTGAATCTCCGCCAGTCAAACGCATTTTTCGAAATGGGCAAGACCGACAGTGCCGACCGTCGGGCCGGGAAGAATCAGGCAGACCGCAAAAGTAGTGGTAAAACAACGCATTGTCAACCGCTAAGCGTCAGCTACCGACAATCCAGTGCGACAACTTCCAAGGAATCTTGATCACAGCCCCGATGGCAACCCCGACGGCGAGGACTCCCGATCGCAGCAATTGCAAGCCAGCGCGTGTCGGCATCCCAGGCGCAGCATGCAGATCTTCACTGCCATGTGGCCAATCCGTGAAACGCCTTGTCAGCGTATCGAGCCATCGGCGGTTGTTGGGCCACGACCAAAGTCGCGAAAGCCATCTTGCTGGAATATTTTTGCTGCCGAGATTGATTCCCGCCAAACCACCTGCCAAAGCCCCCAATGTGACGCTGTCACCACCCAACAAAACTGCACTCTCGACCGCTTGTTCAAAATCGTCGTGATGCCGAAGCCAAGCATAGATGGCCATGATCGCGGTCGGGCCGGCTGTCCCTGGGATCCTATCGCCCCACCCCAATCGCACTGCCATGGCGTGCGTTCCCAGATTCTCCTCCAAGCCGGTCTGGAGTGCTTGTAGCCACCCGGTCAGCGTCGTGTCGTCGGTGATGCTTTTCAAACGATCGAGCATCGAAATCGGCGAGAAACTGTTGGGATCGGTCATGATTGCTAGGAACGCCGTCCTCGCTATCAGAATCGCTGCATCCGTGACTTCTGGTGTAATCTGCGTCACTTCCGTCGAAACAGCGACCCAACGCTCGATAGAGTGCCCCGTGCCTTGCAAGACCGTGGCGATGGCGAGCGCATTGACCAACGGGCTGTTGTCGTCTGAATCGATACCTGATTGAGCAGCTGGAACACCCAGCCAAAGTCGCACCGTTGCCAGGATGGTGGCTCGCCCAGCCGATACAGGTAACGAGAAAAGATAGAATCGCAATCGCATCGCAAAATTTCGACGAAACAACTCCATTTGCGAACGCGAACGCAATATCGACTGCAAAGTCATCAGCATTCGATGCGTATCGGAACTGACGATTCCAACACCGGGGATCAAGCAATAGTCGATCGGTCCCCTTCCCATAATCCTCAGTGAACTGCTCCTCGATAAGCCATCGCGACCAAGCCCGAGAGCGTCGCCAACGGAAGTCCCTAAAAGCAAACCTTCGATCGAACGTTCACGTCGATAACTGCCGGTCACTTGAGCGACAGAAAAATCAGCATCTGCATCGATCAAGTCGGCGGCCGAGATTGGACTGGTCGTTGGCTCTGCAGGTGGGGTCGGTGGACTTGAATTTGGAAGTCTCTCTACTTCGGTAGTCGTAACTCGGAGCTCGGGGACAATGCGAGCAGAGCGGCCAGAAGGATTCCGAAAGATCCGGACCTTACCATTCGATGGATTTGGATTCGATGGGTTCGAGGGTTTCGAATCGATCTTGTCGTCACTAATCGAATCTACGTTTGGGGACGCGACTGCACCGGGTTGGGCAACTTCGTTGACGTTTGTAGCTTCATCGACCTTGCCTGCTGCCGCGCTATCGCCGGGTTTACCTGCTTTGTCAGCTTTGCTGATTTTGCTTGTCTTGTTCGGTTTTTTTCCAAACTTAGCCACCAAAGCGCTCCTCGTAGAACTCTTCTTAGCGAGACCACCATCGATACCGACAGAGGTAAAAGGGGGGATGGTCCAGTCTAATACAGAGCTTGCTCGCGCGCAGTCCTTGAGTCGCTGAATAAACCGAATAATACGCTTGTCCGTCAACTCTTCTGAATATTCCAATTTTCCGGCGAAAAATTTTGACAACCGATCAGCTGTCGGATTGAGTGTTCTCAAAATGCGACATCCGTAGGGTCTGCGACGATTTGACCCACTTCGTTTTCGTTGGCTTTACCGCGAAAATCCGGTCGCACTTAGGGCTTTCGCACTTTCGAATGAGCATCAAACTGGAACTGAACCACAGTCGGGCTGGAACTGAACCACAATCGGGAGGGCGACGCTCCTGCGGAGCCACGTTAGGATCTCATGCGATTTGCGACGTTTGACTCGGCAGGAGCCTCGTCCTCCCGTCCTGCCCTGTATTTCGTTGATAGGAAAGCGGGAAAGCCTCCCTGGGTGGATGGTTTCTGTTCCGTGTCGGTCGAACTTCGTCAAAATTCCGACGAACTAGGCCACCGCGGTCCGCCCATCAAGTCCGCCAAATTACTTATGAAAAGCGACCCAATACGCTCAAAAATACTTTTTCGGATCGCAATATACAGCGCATCGATCATTTTTTTCTGCGCTGGTTGTTATTCGCCAATCGCTTCGTATGAGCCCAATCAGCTTTTGAAAGCTCGCATGGAAAGCGATCTTCAGGTCGATTTATCGGCGATTCAAGCTCAAACGCAGTCAGCGCTGAACGATCTCTTTGGAACGCCAGATGATCCGCATTGGCCGGAAGTTCTTGCTGCCGACCCAGACTATGCGTCGTTGGTCGATACGGTGGCTTTAGATCGCGCGGCAGGTCCTGTCCAGCGAGACTCGAAACTCGTCGAGCGAGGCCTGTATCGCAAGCATTGTGCAACGTGCCATGGCATTACAGGCGACGGGACGGGACCGACGGCTGCGCTTTTAAATCCCTATCCCCGTGACTTTCGACGGGGAAGCTTCAAATTCAAGTCGACTGTTCAAGGTGCCAAACCGGCTTTGGAAGATCTCGCGCGGACTATTGAAAATGGCGTGGCAGGGACGAGCATGCCAGCGATGTCGAACCTGATTCGCGGGGCACATTACGACAACGATATTCCAATCCTCGCCGCATATGTGAGATATTTATCGATCCGTGGAGAAGTCGAACGCCGCTGGATGATGGAGCTAGTGCCGGGCATCGATGTGGAAGCGGGAGACTCGCTTTACGAAACTCGACTTAAAGAAAGCGATCCCGCCAAGTTCGCGGCTCAGAAATCCAAGGTCGATGAAATTGTTTTGAAAGTTGCGAAGGCATGGTTGGAACCGGAGCGTTCCGACACGGGGGCTGTCGATGGGCTTCGGTTTGACGTCAAGGAATGGAAGGACATCGGACAGCGCGATGCCTTCCTGCATTCGGCAACTCGCGGTCGTCAGCTTTTCCAAGGCGAAGTGGCTGCATGTTCGCAATGCCACGGAAAAGACGGGGATGGGCATGGCAAGTTAGTCGACTTTGATGAATGGACCAAGGATTGGACGATTCGGGCGGGTATCGATCCGAAAGATGCGAAGCAGTGGAAGCCTTTGAAAAAGGTAGGCCTGCTGAAGCCGACGCCAAGTGCTGCCCGCAATCTTCGATTGGGAGTCTTTCGTGGAGGAGATTCACCCGAAGCAATCCATCGTTCGATCGTCCATGGAATCGATGGAACGCCAATGCCTGCGGCTGCAAGACAACCGAGTGTCAAGAATGGACTCACCGATTCGCAGATTTGGGATCTGGTCAACTTCTGCCTTGCGTTGGGCGATCCCGAACTTAGAAATTCATTGGAGGCTCACCATGGAGAACTCTGATCGATCGAATTGGCCACATCGCTGGGCGCTGGCCGTAGCCGTGACAATCTTTCCGTTGATTTGGGTCGGTGGGCTTGTGACTACACAAGACGCCGGGATGGCCGTTCCCGATTGGCCGAACACCAACGGCTATAACATGTTCGCCTACCCGCTTTCGGCTTGGGTTTATGGTCCTTTCGATCTATTTATTGAACACGGTCATCGGCTGCTCGCCAGTTTCGTCGGTTTGTTGGCGATCGGACTTTGCGCAGTAGTTTGGCGTACCGAGCCGCGGGCCTGGGTGAGGACGCTCTGCCTTTTGCTGCTTGTCTCGATCATTGTCCAAGGCATGATGGGCGGATTTCGCGTTTTGTTCGATGCGAGGACGCTGGCCATGGTTCATGGATGCACCGGTCCCTTGGTGTTTGCCTTGGCGACTGCCGTCGTCGTTGTAACTTCGCCGTGGTGGTTCGCCGCAGGCTCCTCAACGGCCAAGCCGACCTGGTTTCGATGGTTTGCCCTCTGGCTAACGGTAGCTGCGGTCATTCAACTGGTTTTAGGAGCTCAGCTCAGGCATGTCCAGCCTTGGACAAAGCCGAGTTCATTTGTCGCTTTAGTACATCTGCATCTGACGTTTGCAGCGATTGTAACCCTGTTTGTTTTAGGGGTAGCCGCTGCCAGCCGAAGTCGGTCCAATCGGCAACTGTCGGGGATTGGCTGGCCAATTTTCGTGTTGCTTGTTCTACTGGTTGTCCAGATCGGCTTGGGCCTCGGTACTTGGATCGCCAATTATGCGCTGCCGTGGATCGAAGCTCATCCCGAACTTGCTCGCTACACTATCGCTACCAACGGCTACTGGGAATCGATGATCGTAACAGGACATCAAGCAACGGGTTCGCTAATCATCGCGACCGCGCTCGTCCTGACGCTCAGGGTTTGGCGCCGGTCGTCGCGTATTAGCCACGAGCCACCCATCACCATTCCAGCATGATCGATACATGTAGCAAGCAACCCATCACCGCAAGCCGAGACCTGAAACCTGAGACAGATGAATTCCGCTGAACTAACAATCCCACGAAGCATCGCTTCCAGCGAAACGGCGACTGTACCCGTTGCGTGGTGGAGCGACTACGCAGCGTTGACCAAGCCTCGGATCCTACTGATGATCCTCCTGACGGTCGGTATGGGGATGGTTGCATTCTCGCATCGCGAATTGTCGTTTTGGATCGCATTCCACACGCTGATGGGGACCGCGTTTATCGCCGCCAGCGCGAGCGTTCTCAATCAATGGCTGGAACAAGATCGAGACGCCTTAATGCCACGAACCCAGAATCGTCCGTTGCCTAGCGGCCGATTGACGAGTTTCGAGGCAGCCTTTTTCGGTTGGTCCTTGGCTGCAATCGGTTTTGCATACCTGACCATGTTGACGAATTTTCATGCAACCTTGGTTGGTCTGGCAACGTGGGTCGCCTATGTTTGGATCTACACGCCGATGAAACTGAGGACGTGGTGGAATACCGCCGTCGGGACTCTTCCAGGGGCATTGCCAGTCATGATCGGATGGACGGCGGCGGGCGGCAGTATCGATTCGATATACGGATGGATACTGACATCAGTCGTCATTCTCTGGCAATTTCCACATTTTATGAGTATCGCTTGGCTATATCGCGACCAATACGGACGAGCGGGATATCGCATGTTGACGAATGAGGAGCCAACCGGTGTCGCGGCAGGATGGCACGCAGTCATTCCTGCCATCGCACTGATCCCGGTTTCGATTTGGGCTGTCGCACCGACGGGACCCATCACGTGGATCCTGGCCGCTCTCGGTGTTGCAAGCTGCTTGTTCCAGCTGAACGCATCGTTCCGATTCTTGAAAGATCGCAACGAGCAGACCGCTCGCAAATTGCTCCATAGCTCACTGCTCTACCTCCCATCGATCATGTTGGTGGTCGTCATCCGATCTTGTATATAGCCGACCTATGACGTTCTCTCACGCTACCTCATCCACCGAAAAACGATCGACGCTCGCTATCAATTTGCTTTCGATCGGCATCCCGCTCGTTGTCGCGATATTGCTTGGCATTCGAACCAAAGTCGACCTTGGGAGCTGGACGTCGGTGTTGCCGCACGCAATCGGTGCCATCAACACCCTGACGTCGATTCTTCTCATTGTTGGAATGATCTTCCTGAAGGCCGGAAAGATTCAATGGCATCGATATGCAATGACATCAGCGTTTATCTTGGGCGGGTTCTTTCTAGTCTGCTACGTAACCTACCACCTTTCAAATCCGTCGACGACGTACGGCGGAACAGGCTTTTATAGAAGCCTCTACTATTTCATATTGATCTCACACATCGCACTCTCGATGGTCGTCTTGCCGTTGGTACTCCGAGCCTTCTACTTCGCGATCACCGACCAGTTTGCTCGCCACATGCGAGTCGCCAAATTCGCATTCCCGATTTGGCTATACGTCTCGGTCACCGGCGTGCTGGTTTATCTGATGATCTCGCCGTACTACCAACACTGATGCGACTACCTCACATTGCGGCACGAGTGCTTCGTCCAACGTAGATTTTGGTTGGTAGCCGAATTCGTCAGAATTCGGACGCAGCTCGAAAGGCGATGTTTAATGCGCTTCCTCCGAAGTCTTACGACATCGGCTACGAATTGAAACCCGAAACTTTAAATTGGATGAAGCACTAGATTCGGGACAGTCGAACGAATGCTTTGATTTCGTGGGGAGACAAGAACTCGCAACTTCCTCGCTGTATCGCAATGCGATTTCGCCCATTTTTTCTCGTCCAATGTTACAATAATTCTCTTTGAGGAGAAAAAAGTGAACTACCGATGGTTAACGATCGCTTTAGCGGTTTTGGTTGGTGTTGCGTTGATGATGATAACTCGGCCGCGTCGCGACGAGGCGTTATCGTCCGCTCTTTCGAAGATGCGGTCGGCTGCGGCAGAGAAGGCTGGAACGGAAACGGATAGCGACGACGCCGGACAAGCGGTCGCTGAGTCGCCGTTTGGAAATGATCCAGGGCAACGCAAAGCGATTGCGTCGATGCAGAAGGGTCTGACTGACTTGACCGAGGAGCAGTGGATGCGATCGTACACGCTCACCGAGCGCAGCGGTGAGACGATCGGCACTCAAGATTTGAAGGGGCAGCCGTACATCGCGAGTTTCTTTTTCAGCCGTTGTCCCGGCAGCTGCAAACAACAGAACGACCAGATGCGATTGCTTCAGCAGAAGTATCGCGATACTCCGATTCGACTCGTGAGTATTTCCGTCGACCCGGAAGCCGATACCCCGGAAGTCCTCTCGCAATACGCCAACGGTTACGGTGCCGACAAGAACAAATGGCTCTTCTTCACCGGCGATATCAACTATATCGCGAAGATAGCTGGTGAAGTTTTTATGCTCGGGCAAGTCCGCGAGAAGAGCCATCCAGATCGTTTTTGTCTGGTCGATGCGACCGGCAAACTCGTCGGCAAGTACAACTGGCATGAGCCTAAAGAGCTTGCGTTGCTCGACGAGCACGTGAAGGAGATTTTATCAGCGTCGCCATGAGTCACTCGCGAGAACTCGCATCGACCGTAGGTTGAGCGAAGCCGCAACGCGGCAAAGCGCAACCTCGGTACGTCTAGCAAAAGCGCCGAATGGGGCGGCCTAACGAATGATGTCGAATCTAGGGCCGTCCCGTTGGGACTTAACATTCGTCGCGACATCGCTACTGTGCGCCGATTAGTTCGGGCTTCTCTTGATAGCTCTCCATCGGTGGGCACGTGCACACCAGATTGCGATCACCATAAACATTGTCTACGCGACCAACCGGCGGCCAATATTTTACGGCGTAGTCGATCGACGGATCCGGGCACACTGCTTCTCGACGAGTGTACGAGCGCGATGTGTTCTCATCAAGTATCGTGTCCAACGTATGCGGTGCATTGGAGAGTGGGTTATTCTCTGCTGGCCATTCTCCCGACTTGACGCGTTCATATTCCGCGTAGATCAGCTTCATTGCTCGGCAAAAACGGTCGAGCTCATAGAGCGATTCGCTTTCGGTTGGCTCGATCATAAGCGTCCCGGCGACCGGAAAGGACATGGTCGGTCCGTGAAAACCAAAATCGATCAGTCGTTTCGATATATCCTCGACGCTCACATGTGCCTCTTTATCCATCGGACGAGTATCGATAATGCATTCGTGAGCAATCAAGCCTCGATTTCCCGTGTAAAGGATCGGGTAGTCGTCCTTCAATTGATGAGCGATATAGTTCGCATTCAAGATGGCAACCTGAGTCGCCTTGCGAAGTCCTTGCGGGCCCATCATCCGAATGTACATCCAGGAGATCGGTAGGATACTTGCGCTACCAAACGCTGCTGCGCTAACCAGTGGACCTTGTCGATCTGCGTTGACGCCATCTTTCGGAAGGAACGGTGCCAAATGCTTTCCGACGGCGACGGGTCCAACGCCCGGTCCTCCGCCTCCGTGGGGAATGCAAAACGTTTTATGCAAATTCAAGTGGGACACGTCGCCACCGAATTTCCCGGGCTTGGCAAGTCCCACCAGGGCATTGAGATTCGCGCCGTCGATATAGACTTGTCCGCCTGCTGCATGCACCATTTCGCAAACCTTCGTCACCCCTTCTTCAAAAACCCCGTGAGTCGAAGGATAGGTGATCATGATCGCCGCGACACGATCTCGATGGGCAGCGATCTGAGCCGCGAGATCCTCCAGATCGACGTTGCCCAACGTGTCGCATTTGACGACGACTACTTTCATGTTCGCCATTTGCGCGCTCGCTGGGTTCGTTCCGTGGGCGCTGCTTGGAATCAAGCAGATGTTTCGGTCGGCGTCTCCTCGAGACTCATGGAAGCGTTTGATGGCAAGAAGCCCTGCGTATTCGCCTTGCGAACCCGCATTCGGTTGTAATGAAATTGAATCGTATCCGGTAGCTGCGCACAACATCGATTCTAACTGCGCAATCATCTCGCGATATCCGAGCCATTGATCGGCAGGTGCAAAAGGATGAATCGAATTGAATTCGGGCCACGTGATCGGCGTAAGCTCGCTCGCCGCATTCAACTTCATGGTGCACGAGCCAAGTGGAATCATCGCTCGATCAAGCGCAATATCCATTTCGGAAAGCCGACGAAGATACCGCATCATCTCGGTTTCGCTGCGGTATTGATGAAAGACTTTCTGCGTCAGTACGTTGTCGGTGCGCCAGTGCGATTCATCCAACATCGATTTGTCATCCGACGCAACCTGCGATCCACGCAAGATTGCAACCAACTCAGCCAATTCGCTGTCAGTCGTTGTCTCGTCGAGCGAAACCCCGATAACGGTATCACTTAATCGCCGCAGGTTGTAACCCCCCTTCACTGCTTTCGTCATGACCGAGTCAACTTGTGCGCCGACCTCAATCGCCAATGTGTCGAAAAATTGGTCGGATAGGCAAGAAACCCCTTGTTTTTTGAGAGATCGATAGAGCGTCGTTGCAAGTCCATGTACCCGAATCGCAATGCCGCGTAAACCTTCCGGGCCGTGGTAGCATGCATATAGAGTTGCCATGATTGCGAGCAGCGCCTGAGCAGTACAGATATTCGATGTGGCTTTCTCGCGTCGAATGTGTTGTTCACGCGTTTGAAGAGCTAGCCTGAATGCCGGATTTCCGCTTCGATCGATCGACTTGCCGACTAATCGACCAGGCAACGTTCGCTTGTGCTGGTCGGTTGTCGCCATAAAGGCTGCGTGCGGCCCGCCGAATCCCAACGGTACTCCAAAGCGTTGTGAATTGCCAATGGCGACATCGGCGCCTAACGCACCCGGTGACCGAAGAACCATCAACGCTAAGAGGTCGGTTGCCATAATCACCAGTGCTTGGTGGTCGTGTGCGGCAGCAATCAGCGATTCGTAGTGATGAACCGAACCATTGGTACTTGGATATTGAACAATGACTCCGAAAACGCCCGACCAGTTCGGAATCGGTTGCGTTTCATCGAATTCGACAACTTCAATGCCAAGCGGTAAGGCTCGCGTTTGAATGACTTCGATGGTTTGTGGATGACAGAATTTCGAGACAAGAAAACGATTGCAGTTCGTCTTGTTGCTTCGATGGCAAAGCGTCATCGCCTCGGCAGCCGCGGTCGCTTCGTCCAGCAACGAAGCATTGGCAATCTCAAGACCGGTCAGCTCGGAAACGAGCGTTTGAAAATAGTACAAGACTTCCAATCTTCCCTGGGAGATCTCCGGTTGATACGGTGTATATGCGGTATACCAAGCAGGGTTTTCAAGCACATTCCGTTGAAGAACTTTCGGTGTGTGCGTGCCATAGTATCCTTGGCCGATGAAAGAACGACGCAAAACGTTCTTGTTCGCCAGCGTTCGCAGTTCGGCGAGCGCCTCTTCTTCGCTGACTCCGCTGGGAATGGTGATGTCCGACGAATCCAAGATGTTGGTTGGGACGACAGCCTTTGTCAGTTCATCGAGGGATCGATAGCCCAAGACAGCCAACATGTGCTCGATTTCGTCCTCGCGAGGTCCGATATGCCTGGAGACGAAGGGAGATAATTTCAAAGCCGACGATGTAGAACGATCGGTAGCCATGGACGGACTCCTCGCTTTTGCGAATAAGGGATTGGTTGCTAACCAGAGTCGAATCGCCTCCATTGGAAAATCGCACAAAACGCGAATTTCAATCGAGTCACTATCGACTTTCCAACCCCTCTGTCCGTTTTACCTGAGAGATCCAACGGCCATATCGATGGACGTCTTTCCCCTTCGGTGGACGCATAAATTTGAAAATTCATGCATCTCTCTCCAGAGGAGGTGTATCAATACCGGCACTCCATTTTGCCTGAGCGGTTCAGGGTGTTTTGCACCTTCGGCGTTTCTCGTTGGCTAAGCCGTAAAACTTGTCGCAACCAGAAAACTCTCGCACCGGATTTTCACCTCGCTCTTCAGTATAGCCGATGCGGCTACTCAGCAAAGCCGAATTCGTAAGTGGGAGGGGCGTACCTCCCTCGCGTCAAATGGGTGGCACGCCCTGAGTTCGCGAAGGGCGTGCAGAACCTCCTCGCGACTCCGCAACGCCGATCCGTGACTCTGGGAGTGCAGCCCTACTTAAGCCGGGCGATCTCTTCGCGAGGGAAAGGGTTGGTGTCAGGGGCAGTTGGAATCCAGCGGGCTAGTCGCACTTCATGACGATTTTC
>JANPLJ010001112.1:0-3808 GCA_031426475.1 Pirellulaceae bacterium
CGGCTGGAATGGTCGCCAAATTGCTGCCCAATGCGTTGCTCATGGGATCCGCGCCTGCTTGACCGATAATCGCGAAGAGACGACTCAGGATGCTTTGCGATGGGTTTCGGATCACGTCGCCTCCATGGTGGCCGACGAAAAATGGCCGTCGCACTCTATCGAATGGTGCCTCGAATTGCTTTCGAGTATTCAACCCGCTGATCTAGGAAGCCTTGACGTCGATTTGGCAATTGAATGCGTCCATGAACAAATTTCATCGAAACGCCGCGTGCTGCGTGACTTGTCCGAAACACTTCCAGAATCGACCCTGATCGCTTCGAACAGTTCGTACTTTACCCCTTCGATGCTAAGCAAGTTCGTGAAGCATCCACAACGATTTGCTCATCTTCATTTCCACTCTCCAGTTTGGACAGCAACCGTCGTCGATGTCGTACCTGGTCCAGAAGCATCGCCGGATGTGACCGAACGACTTCGAGAGCTAGCGATTCGGATTGGGCAGACTCCCATCGTTCAAACGGTCGAGAATCCAGGTTACATTTTCAACTGGGTCTTGCAGGCGATGCTGAAGTCCTCGCTAGAATTGGTGGAACGCCAAGTGGCAACGCCCGAAGATATAGAGATGTCTTGGAAAAAAATTACCGGTATGCAGCTTGGGCCATTCGGCCTAATGGATTTGATCGGCATCGATTTGATCCACCAAGTGTTAAGTAATGCGCGATGGTTGGGCGACTATGACGAGACTCAAAAGCTGATCGATATCCTGCAGCCATGGCTGGATCGCGGCGAACTGGGCGTCAAAACGGGCCAAGGCTTTTTTGACTATTCATCCACATCCACAACGAGCGAGACAAAGTAGATGCCGGAACCTATCATTAGCGTCAGCGGCTTGCGCGGAATCATAGGCAGCGAACTAACACCGCTGATTGCTACGCGGTATATAGCAGCATTCTGCAGTACACTTCCACGCGGTGTGGTCGTGATTGGGCGAGACGGGCGTACCAGTGGACCGATGCTTTCGCAGGCTATTTCAGCCACGCTGATGGGCCATGGAATGAATGTCTTGGATGCCGACGTGATCTCGACGCCATCCCTAGGTGTACTGGTCCGCGCGCAACAAGCGGTGGCCGGCATTCAGATCTCGGCTAGCCATAATCCCCCAGCCTATAATGGTATCAAGCTGTTCAATCAACAAGGAAGGGTGATTCCCGCCGCCAATGGAACTCAGGTTCTGACCGCTTACAAAAGCCAGCAATCGCGATGGGAAAGCACGGAACACGTTGGAACTTACAATCGAGCCGTGGATCCGCACCGCCCACACTTCGATTCCGTTTTGGAAACCGTCGACCAAGATCGAAACAAGCACCGTCAGTTTCGAGTCTTGCTCGATAGCAATCATGGTGCCGGAGCCTTGCTCGGTCGGTCGCTTCTTGAAAAACTTGGCTGTCACTTGACGATTTTGGGCGAACAACCTACCGGTCGGTTCGCTCACGCTCCCGAACCTCTCGCCCCCAACCTTGTCACGGTTTCCGAGGCGGTGAAGCAAGGTGGTTTTGACATCGGATTCTGTCAGGATCCAGACGCGGATCGTCTCGCGGTTATCGACGAAAAAGGCCGCTATATCGGCGAGGAATTCACAAGTGTTCTTTGCGTTTACCACCGTCTTGAAGAAAAGCCCGGCCCGGTTGTCACCAACTGTGCAAGCAGTTCGATGACAGCTTGGTTGGCAAAAAAGTATGACGTTCCATTTCGTCGTTCCAAAGTCGGCGAAGCCAATGTCGTCGACAAAATGCTGAGCATTTCAGCGATCTATGGTGGCGAAGGCAGTGGGGGACCAATCGACCCTCGCGTCGGTTACGTTCGCGATAGCTTTGTCGGAATGGCACAGATTCTCGACTTGATGGCGGCCCAAAACCTCCCGATCAGTCAAATCGTAGCGAAGCTCCCTCAATGGGCTATGATCAAGGACAAGATGCAATTCAGCGATGAACAACTCAAGGAATCGATCGACGTCTTGCAGCGTTCCCTGCAGGCTCCGGTCGTCGAAACTGAAGACGGCGTTCGACTAGACTGGCCTGATCGTTGGCTTCTTCTGCGGGGCAGCAATACAGAACCGATCGTGCGATTGATCGCCGAAGCACCGTCCGAAGCCGATGCGAAAGAGCTGATCGATCGGGCTAAGTCAATTTTAGCATCCTAGTGCTTTGACAATTGGATAACCGAGTATCCGGTTGTCCTCCGACAACAAGAGCCGGAAGCGTTAGCGACGAGTTAGTAACAAATGCAAGCATCGCAATCGCCAATGATTTGTGACGAAAAAGCGATTCAAGCAGTCCCTCGCTTTCGCTGCAGGCTCTTGCGGTTACAGGCGCTTTCAGCCCACATAACGCCCGTTTATCTAAGTGACGATGCACGAGGGCTTAAGCCCCCGCCGCAGCCATTTTCTCTTCGGCTTGCAACTCCTCGATCAGCGGCCAAAGCTCGTCCACCTCGTCTTTGAAAAGATTTCCAGTGAGAACATCGGTTATGAGATGTTTCTTGTCTGGATTCCGTCGAACGAGCTTGCCGAAATTCAAGCCATCGTAGAAGGCGCAGACCAAACGACGCATTCGTCCCATCGATTTCACATGGTCTGCTTCCCAACGACGCAAGCGAGCTTCCGAAGTGTCATTCGCTGCGAGCGCATCTGCCACCGCGTCGGCGGCTAACGAAGCCGACGACAAAGCCAAAAGCACGCCCGATGAATACAACGGATCCAAAAAGCCATAGGCATCACCGATCAAAACCCAGCCATCGCCTGCCGCCTGAGTCGCTTGGTACGAGTACTCCTTCTCGGCTCGGAAGCCCTCCACGCGCGTCGCATTGGCGATTCGCGGTTGCAGGCCAGGACATCGTGCAACTTCTTCAAAGTAGATCGTTTCTGTATCCTTCGAATCTCGGTTTTTGAATAGATACTCATGGGATGCGACGATTCCAACACTCACGATATCGTCGTGAAGTGGGATATACCAGAACCAACCCTTCTTGTCTTTGGTCTGAATGACAATCGTTCCGCCGCCATCGAGACCTGGATCCCTTTCGGCACCCTTCCAGTAAGTCCAAATCGCAGCTTTCTTGAGAACGGGATCCCAGTTGCGAAGTCCCATCCGGTCCATAATCATCGACGATTGACCACTCGCATCCACAACTACGTGAGCTCGTATTTCGCGAGCTTCTTCGCCCTCCAATTTGACTCGAACACCCACCGCTCGTTTCCCGTCGAAAAGCACTTCTAAAACACGAGCGCCTTCATGAACTTCCACTCCGTTCGATCGCGAATTGTTCAACAACATCTCATCAAATTCGCTTCGGCGAACTTGCCAAGTTTGAGAACGCTGGTGAGGGTCATACTCGGGAAAACGAAACGGTTCCGAAAGTTTTCCGTGCTCGTTTACGAATTGCACACCGTACTTCCTTGTAAAGTGACTTCCTCGCATCTTGTCGAGCACACCTATTCGCTCTAAGACTGGATAGGTGAACGGAATCAACGATTCGCCAATGTGGAATCGCGGAAAGTGCTCGCGTTCGAATAGGACAACGCGATAACCTTGCTTGGCAAGCAAGGTGGCGGCCGTGGAACCTGAAGGTCCGCCACCAATGACGATAACGTCAAAGCGATTACTGCACTGAATCATAGTATGGCTCTACTTCCAACTGATAGAAAATTTAACACCAGGAACTGTCTGTCGGCTCATGAGGGATTCGCGCCTTTCGCAAGAGCTGGCAAAGCAGCTTCAATTCGGTCTCGGAAAGATGCTCGAGCTGTTTCGCG
>JANPLJ010001113.1:0-1485 GCA_031426475.1 Pirellulaceae bacterium
CGCATTGCTTACGTCATCGAGAAAGCGTTGTCGAGCAACTCTAGCCACTTCCATTCCGGTCAACTCCCAAGGCCCCATCCGCAAGAATCCGGTTGCGATAACCATCTCAGGGTTCTCGGGATCGATCTCGTCGCCAGCGACTTGCTCCTTGACAAATTGGTTATACGGTTTGTCGCTATTGAAAGCTCGAATCACATAGTCGCGATACCTCCACGCGTTACCTCGTTCGTAGTCGTTTGCGAAGCCTGAACTGTCTGCATAGCGAGTCACATCGAGCCAGTGCTGAGCCATTCGCTCGCCGTAGTGTGGCGACTCGAGCAAGCGATCGACGAGTTCCGTCATGGCCTTGTCTTTATCTATCGCAAACGCTTTCTCAAAGGCCGCAATCTCGTCTGGTGAGGGAGGCAAGCCAATAAGGTCGAATGTTGCGCGTCTTACCAAAGTTCTCGCATCGGCTTCGGGAGCGAAGTTCAAACCCTCCGGCATTCGCAAAGCGACGAGTGCATCGATCGGGTGTTGATGGCTGGAACTGGATACATCCGGCTTTTGAACGTTCTGATAGGCCCACAATCCTTCCGGTTTATATCGACGATTGGCCCATTCGGAAGACAACGCGCCGACGGTCTTTACGATGACTCCATCTTCGGCCGACCACTTATCGGCGTTCGCTTTTGCGATCGCGTGCACACGTTCACTATCGGGCCAAGGCGCTCCGCCTGCGATCCAATCTTTAACCCATTGAATTTGTTCGGCGTAGAGTTTGTCTGCTTCCTTGGGCGGCATAGGTTGCCAATCGTCGTGCGTTCGCAGAATCGCTTGATAGATCGGGCTTTCTTCTGGCTTTCCAATGACGATGACTGGCTTCTCTTGATCGCCTCCTTTAAGCAATGCGGCCCGCGAACGCATATCGAGTCCACCCTGGATATCCGACTCGTCATTGCCGTGGCACGCGAGGCACTTTTCGCTGAATAGTGGTTGAATACGGCGGACGAAGAGTAACTCAGCGGCTTCATTCGCTAGGCTCGCATTCGATGCTAAAAGGATCGCTACGATGGAAAATAGACAGTGATGAACGAAGGCAATCACGCCTGCTCTTTGACGATAGCGATCAATGTTGACTTGAATGTCATTGAAACGGAAGCCAACAGAATGAATGTTGGAGCAAGGAACACCAATAGAAGAACTGAATCTTTTTGTTCCCTCTCCCCGGTACTCCGGGGAGAAGGCTAGGGTGAGGGGCCGCATATGAAATCGCTTCGCCATCGTTTTGCTCAAATACCGCAGACCCATCGCAGAAACATCGACACTGGATCGAGATTCCAACAGCCCCCTCACCCCGACCCTCTCCCCCGCAAAGCCGGGGGAGAGGGAGCTACATTCATGGTCTCTATTCGTATAACATCCGTCGTTGTGTCTAACGGCATCTCTCATAATTTGACCTCCACTCGATCGCCGCCTAGTTTCGCGGATTGAAAAATCGCCTTG
>JANPLJ010001114.1:0-2340 GCA_031426475.1 Pirellulaceae bacterium
CGCTCCACCCTGGGCTAACATAGCGCCGTCCCGTTGGGACTGATGAGGAAATCGAGGCTCCTCGATCTTCTTTAGACCCCATAATTTGTTTAGTCATATCGCTCACCCGCCAGACGAGCTGGCAGGAGTCGTTCAAAAAAGAAGTGTGGTATAAAAAGGTCTAACCTTCCCGGTTCGACAAACGTTTGTTTTCACTGATAATAGTGCGAAATATCGTCGATCGGCGAGAAGTGTCATAAAAAAGCGACCGAAAAATGATTCTCCAACAGTACTTTAAGGACCACTCATGACTATATCAGAGCATGCGAACGAATTGCCGAACTCGGCTCCTACCCAGCGACCATTGCGATGGTGGCCAGCGGCGCTATTGGTAATCGCCATGGTCTTGGTTCGCAAACTTCCCGACACGATGGAAGCGCCAAGCCTGTCCGTGTTCATGGTCGGGTTTATGGGGCCCGCTGGGCTTGGATTGCTTGTGATGCTTTGGTGGCTTGTGGCAAGTCGGGCCAGTTGGAGAGAGAAAATCGTTGGCTTGATTGCGGTTGCAGTATTTGGCTTTGTGTCGACTCGGCTCAGCCATTTCACGATTCAAGGCATGAGCGTCATGACGCATCTCGTCCCGGTCGGAATCGCTGCTTTCGCCATTCCGCTTATCCTTTTTGCCAACAAGCCATCGGTGCGATTGCCTATCGCTCTATTGTGTTCGTTCCTCGGGTTCGGCACATGGGATCTCCTGCGATCAGAAGGTGTCTCGGGCAAATTCGTTGCGGATTTTTCATGGCGATGGGATGCAACGGCTGAAGAAAGGTATCTCAAGAGTATCGCCGACAAAGAACCAGCGAAAGCGATGGACAGCAGTGAATCGAAGATCTCGCTTGCGTCCGCGGCCTGGCCTAGTTTTCGAGGGGCATCGCGAGATGGAAAGCTTGTCGGCGTAAGGCTCGACGAGGACTGGAAAACGACACCACCAAAGCTCGTGTGGAAGAAGCCAATTGGCCCGGGCTGGTCTTCATTCTCGGTCGCAGGCGACCGATTGTTCACACAAGAGCAGCGAGGTGAAAAAGAAGCCGTGCTTTGTTTGGATGCACGAACAGGGGAAACGGTTTGGGTTCATGAATACGAAAGTCGATTTTGGGAATCGGTCGCCGGTGCTGGACCGAGGGCAACACCGACGATCGCCGATGAAGGGTTATTCTCGTTGGGAGCCAACGGAATTCTAACTTGCCTGAACGCTGGCACTGGTGAAAAAATTTGGGAACGCGACCTTCAAGTAGACTCGAAACGAAAACCGCCCATGTGGGGATTCTCTTCTTCACCCTTGGTAACAGAAGGTGTGGTAGTGGTGCATGCTGGCGGTTCGGATGATCGAGGGCTTTTGGCATACGATGCCGTGACAGGCGAACCGCGTTGGTCGATCGCGTCTGGCGATCATTGCTATAGTTCAGCCCAAACGGCCACTTTTGATTCGGTTACCGGAGTTCTCATGGCGTCGAACGCTAGCCTGCAGTTCGTACAGGCAACGGATGGTACGAAAATCTGGGAGTATTCAGCGCCAAGTACGAACTACCGTACCCTTCAGCCATTGGTTCTTGGCAATTCGGTATTGTTAACGAACAGCCTCGGTGAAGGAACGAAGCGATTGAGTGTATCGCGCGACGACGATCAATGGTCGATCAAGGAAGAATGGACGTCGCGTGACATGAAGCCCGACTTCAACGACTTCGTCGAATATCAAGGAAACCTCTACGGTTTCGATGGCAACATCTTTGCGTGTATCGATTTGGCAACGGGAAAGCGTCTTTGGAAGAAAGGGCGATATGGAAATGGGCAAGTGCTTTCGTTACCAGAAGCTGGTCAATTGCTCGTGACCTCGGAAGCCGGTGAACTCGTTTTGTTGCGGGCGGACCCAAAGTCGATGGTGGAGATTGCAAAATTTCCAGCAATCGAAGGGAAGACTTGGAATCACTCCGTTGTCGTCGGAAACAAGGTCTTTATGCGCAACAGCGAACAAGCGGCATGTTACGAGCTTGCTTTACCGTAGCCGGATTCGTAAGAATTCGGACGAGGCCCGTAGGCACCAAACTGGAACTGAATCACAATCGGGAGGGCGACGCCACCGCTCTAAACATCTTTGCCATGTGTTTAACCAATCAATTCATTGATAAGGAGGGTGATGCCGCTTCATACCTCACAAGTATTCCTAAATTCAGCTTCTCTCGGTAGGGCCGCCCCATTCGGGGCTCTCGCCGGAGATGCGGATAGTTCCCCAGGGTTGCGCTTCGCCGCATTGCGGCTTCGCTCCACCCTGGGCTAACATAGCGCCGTCCCGTTGGGACTTTG
>JANPLJ010001115.1:0-3502 GCA_031426475.1 Pirellulaceae bacterium
CGCGCCGGTCGTCCCGCAAACGTCGGATAGCGCGCTGCGGCCGGCCTAGATCCTTCCGCCCGGCTGCATAGACTGCCGCATGAACTCTGACGGCGGCTCTCCTAGGTTCGACGATCACAGATGCCTTCGGAAACCCGGGCCCGAACTTCTCAGCCAATTACAGCGTCGATATCGTCACGGCTGCTTTCCCGACCCCACTTGTTGCTTCGGTCCCGCTCGGTTCGCTCATTTATGATGGAAGCGTATCCGGGGTAGTCAGTTTCGCAGGAGACGCTGATCGTTTCACGCTCAACGTCGATCCAAATCAAACGATTACACTGATCCTGACTCCGACCTCAACGAGTTTGCAGCCGCGAATCGAAATCTTCGATGCAAGCAACGTTTCGCTAGGATTTGCCGTCGCTCCCGCTGCGGGTCAAATCGCCAGTATTCAAACGCGAGCCTCGAACCTAGGTGGCGTCTTCAGCTTTTCGGTAAGTGGTTCAGGAACCACAACAGGCGGCTATACACTGCAGGTAATTCTCAACTCGGCGTTTGAATTGGAAGGACGAGTTGTCGGGAGCACAAACGATACTGCCGCCACGGCTCAGGCTTTGGATGACTCGTTCGTGACACTGAACGCGCCGCTTGGTCAAGCCAAACGCGGCGCGGTACGGGGAACAACAGAATCGATCACGTATTCGGCCTCGAGCGTTACACCAACCTTTACGGACATCAGCACAACTGGCACTCGCAGCACGACCGCAGTCGGGGACGACGCGACGGACACGCTTACGGCAGCCCAGTTGGCAGGATTTACGTTCCCGCTTTTTGGTACCAACTATAAAACGTTGTCGTTCAATACCAATGGTCTCATCACGTTTGGTGGAGCGTTGACAGACTTCGCTAACAGCGATCTGAGCACTACCCCAGCCCTGGCCGCGATTGCGGTTCTTTGGGACGATCTGAATATCGACAACACGGGTACCGGAGCCGCCAGTCGAGCGATCTTTTGGCAAGTAGTTGGATCGGGAGCCAGTCAGCAGTTAATTGTCCAGTGGAACAACGTTCGCCAGCTTGGAGGAACGACTTATTTTACATTTCAAGCGGTACTCTCCAGGGATGGAACCGTTCAGTTCAACTATGCCTCGAGTGTATTAACAACCGTGGTAACGAGCGCGACGGCGGGCGTCAAAGATGCGGGCACGAGCAACCCGGCACGCTTGCTCATTCACTTCAACCAAGCGGCAGGAACGCTTGTCGGTCCTAGCCGAAGTACACGGTTTGTTCCCGTTGTCCCGACACCCGATTGGTACAAAATTGATATTGCTGCCGGCGAAAGAGTCGGCCTGAGCGTGACGACTTCCAGTTCGAAAAACGTTGATATCCAGTTGCTTGCAACCGACGGTTCGACAGTGCTGGCAACAGGCACTGTTGGAGCGACGAATTTGGGTAACGCGATATCGAATGTCTTGATTGGTGTGGCAGGCACCTACTACGCGCGTGTTACTGGCGATAGCAACACAAGCTACAGTTTGGTAGTTACCAAGAACGCTGCGTTCGATTCGGAAGATAATGGAACCTTTGCTACGGCACAGAGCCTTAATAACTTACAAGGGGCGTTGGGCCGCGCTCGAGACCAAATCAACGCTACGGCATTGTTCGATTTTGAAAGCGGCAACCAAGGTTTCGTTGTCAACAACGGTACCACGGGACTGTGGCATCGAACGACTTATCGCGGTAACGAACGTGGGCATTCATCCACCACTAGTTTCCATTACGGTCGCGAAGCTGGAACACTTAGCAGCGGTCAGATCAACACTGGTTCGATTGTTTCGTCAGCGATCACGCTACCGAGCTCGGGGCCGATTCCGTTTAGTTTCAACTACATTTTGGAAACGGAAGCTTCAACCGCATTTGATACCGCCAATGTCCAGCTGAGTACGAACAATTTTACAACGTTCACGACCATCGCAAGCCGTTCGACCAACCTGCTCAACAGCAGTAGCTGGCGAACCTTTAACACAGAGTTGTCGACCTTTGCCGGTCAAATCGTTCAGTTACGATGGATCTTCAACACGGTCGACGCTGGCGACAATGATTTCGCCGGTTGGTTTGTCGATGATGTTCAAATCGGAGTCAGTGCCGATGATGACTGGTATTCTGTCAGCGTTCCAAACGTTGGTGACCAGCTTCGCTTCGAGACACGGACACCTGCCGATGGGACCGGCGAATTCGTTAACACGTTCAACCCGCGTATTGAACTCTATCGCCCAGACGGAACACTGCTCACCTCGGGGACCGTTCTCGCCGATGGACGAAACGAGCTGATCCAGATCAGCGCGCCGATCGCAGGTAACTTCCGAGTCCGTGTATCCGGCCAAAACGCTACCAGCGGCGAATACTTCTTGGGTGCGTCCGTGGGAAGTCCGGCACCGAGCTTGAACGCCAGTGTTGTGAATCGGCAAGTTTTCTACAATCGCTCGACAAGTTCGGTTTTTGGAAATGGCTCCGGGAACCCAATTTCCGCGATCGACTCCAGCAAAGTAGCCTTGCTTCCTTCCCAAACCGCAGGGGCCGCGAACTATACGAATTACTCTCGCGGGCTCAATGGATTGATTGTCGATATCAATGGTTTGAGAAACGCCACAGCAGCTGACTTCCAGTTTGAAACGTGGGATGGAATGGACACACTTGACTTCGTACCTACTGCGGCACTTCCAACCTTGACGGTCATGCCGGGCGAAGGCATAGGAGGTTCAACGCGAGTCAAAATCACATTTGAAGACGGGGCGATTCAAAACACATGGTTGCGGGTCACTGTTTTGGCAAATGCCAATACAGCCCTTGCCATTGACGATGTCTTCTACTTCGGAAACGCGATCGCAGATTTTGGGGTTGGTAACCTTGCAGGTCCGCTTCCCACCGTCCGTGTCAATGCAACCGACACGGCGACGATTCGCCAATACCTGGCGGCTAACCCCGGAGTCACCGGCCAAAATTCAGTTCCCGTCACCAACACTTACGATGTGAATAAAGACGGACGCGTCAATGCTACCGATGTATCCATCGTTCGCCAAAACCAAGCTGTTGGCGCGCTAAGATACTTCTCTGCTGCCGCTCCATCGTCCGTCTCATTGGCTAGCCAGATGGTCCCATCATTCAACTTATTGAATGGATCGACCGAGAGAGATGTTGCTGAAGAAGAGCGAGCCAGTTCAGCTCGAAGAATTGATCTAGCGATCGCAGTGTCTGGGCTGGAGTCCACCACGCCGGCCATGGATAAAACAGTGCATGCAAGTCCGATTGCAAAAGCGACCAATAAGGATACAACGCCCATGGTATCGGTTTCTGACTCGGATGCGTTTTTTAGCGAGTTCGGCCTCGCAGACCGTAATAAGCGAGAAGTATTTTGATGCACTCCGAGTGATTGCTTCGCGAATTTTCGGCGGTCAATGCCGAGACGTGTTCACGAGGTATGTCTGGCGATACAAGCGCGGCGATGCATTGGATACCGGTTTAT
>JANPLJ010001116.1:0-2222 GCA_031426475.1 Pirellulaceae bacterium
AGGTGCGACTTTCCAATCCAACCCGTTGCGTACTGAGCATCCTTCAAGTAATTCGCGATCGTTTTCTCATTGAGCGACAGTCCAAAATTCTTGACGGCCGACTCGGCGGGCCCCGGATTGAATTCATGGCCAAATCGCTGCTGATAGCGTCCCGTCATGAGTCCAGCTCGTGTCGGACTGCAATAAGGTCCACTCACGTAGCCGTTGGTCATACGAATGCCATTGGTCGCCAGAGAATCGATATTTGGTGTTGGGATTTCTTTCGTAAATCCCTGACACCCCAACTCCCCCCACCCCAAATCATCGGCCAAGATCACCAGCACATTCGGCTTTGCGTCCGCCGTCAACGAAGTGGCACATTGAATCAATCCAACGATACACAACCCACGAATCACTCTGTTCATTGCAAACCACTCTAGGTCAAACCCGATTGGAGAAGGAAAACGGCTCGATCGATTGAAACTTGTTTTAACCGATCTGGATGCAGCTTGCCTCTGTGCCACCGATATTTTCGTTCTTCCGCATTTTCATGGCGAGCCGCCAATCGAGAAGTTCACGGATGTTCACCCAACGATTGTTTCTTGAACATAGGCTGGAAGGCTTGGCCAAGCTTCCTTGATACGTTCTAATTGGGTAGACAGGTGATAAAAAGCTGGTAATTTTGAGTTGCGCTGAAAATACGCCGTACGAGGATTGGAGATTGGGAGTCCCTGGGGATTGAGATGTGTTAAATCCCCCCTCCTTTAACGGTGAATGTAGAGAAAGCCTTTCAGTACCCATTGCTGAGGGGCTTTTTTGTTTGTGAAAGGAACGTGGTAAATGAGTGATTACGTACCGATGACTCGCGAAGGTTACAATCGGATAAAAGCAGAGATTGAGACGCTTGAGCATGTTGAAATGCCCCGCATTGCGGAGAAGATTGCCGAAGCACGCGCCGAGGGCGACTTGAAAGAGAACGCCGAGTATCATGCCCAACGCGAGAACCAGGGAATGATGCAGGCCAAGATTAACTCTCTCAAAAATAAGCTTGCCAACGCTTTCGTCATCGACCCTTCGAAGCAACCAAAGAATGAAGTAGCGTTTGGAGCGACCATCAAGGTCCGCGATCTCGATTTCGGCGACGAAGAGGAATATACGTTGGTTGGGGCCGGTGACGAAGACTACGATACCGGAAAGATTCTTACAACCAGCCCCATCGGAGCCGCGCTGATGGGGGCCAAGCTCGGAAAAAAAATTGAAATTCAAGTCCCGCGTGGTTTGCTGAAGTACGAGATACTTTCGATTGAGTATCGCAACAGCTAGTTCGGTACTCTGTATGAAAGTATTGGCCTGTGTCAAATGCGAAGCAAGCTGGTGAATCGCAGCAAAACGATGCAAATACCAAAGAACCGTCGCTTGGACCAGCATGCGGTTTCTTTTTCTTGCTAGGTTGTGTTGGGATTAGTATCAGCTTGATCGTCACAGCGTGGTGGATGGGTGGTCGCCAGAACATCCAGGCATCGTCAGCGCTTAAAACACAACTGATTCCTTGGATCGAGACATCTTCACTCTCGGATGCTGACCGCCAGTCGATTGTCGAGCGGCTCAATGAATTGGTGGCTGATATGGATGCCGAGAGATTGAGTGGCAAGCAGCTCTCTCGGTTGAATTTCCGACTCAGCGGTGCTCCCATTTTTCAGTGGGGAGTGGTCGAAGCGATCGAACGCCAAGCTCTCGCCTCGACAGAGCTTTCCGATACCGAAAAACAAGCGATGTCCATGGCTTGCAATAGGCTATTGAGGGCGGCGCTCGACGGACGGATTGCGATGGAACAATTGGAGTTTGCGGTGCAGCAAGTGGCCAATAAAGAACGACAGTCGGGTCGACTCACAGCGCGAGATGAGATTTCGACGGCCGATCTGCGTGAGTTCTTTCGGCGGATTAGTTCGGTAGCGGATCGTTGCAAAACATCGCAAGAACCGCTTGAAAAAAGCGTATCACAAGTCTTTCGCATGATGATCGACGATGCGTTGAGCGAAAAGTAGCAAAATGCGGATGCTAGAGATACAAGATGCAGACTGTCGTAGCTACGTTCGCCGGAACGTGGCTGCAACTCATAGCGGTTCTCCACGCTCTGGCGAACGTGGCTACGGGAAATTAAAAGAGATGCAGGATGCTACGAAACATACAACGGCAACCTCTTGTACATTAAGGTCCTTTTAGGAGTCATTTGGAGCGGCTAT
>JANPLJ010001117.1:0-4134 GCA_031426475.1 Pirellulaceae bacterium
GACGATGATTGGATCAAGGCCCGTAAAAAATCGCGAGCCGTCAAACCACCCCCCAAGAAAAAATCGGGTGCACACACATCTGTTTACCGCGAAATACAGGCTTACAGGAATCCAAAAGATGTTTAGAGCTATGGCGTCGCCCTCCCGATCGTGATTTAGTTCCAGTTTGATGCCTACGGGCCTCGATCGAAAGCGGGCAAGCCTCCAAGCCCATCGGGGGCAACTCCAAATCTGGCTAGCGATTTGTCAGTTAGATAAACGGAGGTTGGGTGCCACCAGCTTACATCATAACGGCTACTGCGAGACGGGCGGAGTGAGTGTAACTGGCTTTGATACCTTTCCTGTTTGGGCACAAGCCTCCGCAATCAGCAAGCACTCTCGCAAATCATACCAGGCGACGGTGCCATCCTTCGTCAGTACGAGAAGCCAATCCTTTAATACAGCTAGCCGCTCTACCTCGCTCTCCATTCGCACGATTTCAAACCACGCTTTGACATCCGCACTGCCGCGTTGGATGAACATGATCTTCCCATCTTCGTGACCACTCAGCAACCAACCGCTTAGATGCGGACAAAGGGACTTCACGGTTTTCGCCGAGCCCAATGTATCGGCTAAACCGTCATTGAGACTATCCCCGAATTGAACTAGTTCATCGATCACCCACCCCCCTGATCCGCCGCGAGACCACACATCGACTTTTGTTCCACTGACAACAAAAAAAGCTGGACCTTCGTCGACTAACAGGACTCGCGACATGGAATCGTTCGCGAATTGAGCTGATTGTTCGACGGACCATTGATTGTCAACATGAACAAAGACCAACACCGCCAACTGCTTACCAGACGTTGCGTCTCCCGCTACGACAAAGCGCTCGCCGTCCTCTAGAAAGTGAATCGCGTGAATGTTTGAAAGCTCTTTTGACATCGCCGACTTTAAATCCACGACTTTATCATCGGATCGATTCCAGGCTTTGCAGGTGACGAGCCGTGATCGATCTTGCGATACAACTACGAATTTCTGCCCATCTTTGCTCCCATGTGCAATCGTTTCGGTACTCAGCTCCATCGAAGCACGTTTGGATGATTTGCCGACCGAATCGACGTCGGACCACCATTCCATTTCAAACTTCCCAGGCTTGAGCTTGAATCCACCTTCGCTTTGGCCCTTCTGGCCTTTGAGTAGCAACAATCCGTCCCGAAAATCGCTGGTTGCCCACGAGGCAAATGACCGTTCTTGCTGTTCAACAACGAGCTTCGACTGAGCCTGTGTATCGGCAGCTGGTGGATCTGCAATTGAAACAAAGAGGATACGATCGCGATCGTCTTGAAACACGATTTTGTCGTTGAGCCAAATAAGTCTTGTGAGTCGAGAGTCCGCCATCTCGTTCAATTTCACTGTAGTTCGCTCAGAGCCATCCAAGCGAAAGAAATCGAGTTGCTGGTCATGCCCCGCAACAAACGTGCTACCATCAGGATGAATCGCTACCAATCCAAGAGCTTCATCATCGAACGCATTGATGCCAATCGATACGTTGCCGATCGCCTCAGGCATGGTTGGATCGTATCCAGCTTGAATGCTTTTGACTGCTTCTTCCGTCGCCTGCCGCAGACTGCTTTTGGAGTACGGAGACTTCCGAGCCATCGCAAGGGCCGCATCAAATTGTTTCGCCGCTTGTTGTGGATCGGGCTTAACAACCATTAGGTCTCCACTTGATTTCCAAACGTAAATCGCCACCCCAGCAACCAGCATCAAAGGAATCGCCCACCATACGACATTTGCCGAAGATTGCTTCTTGGGCGCAGCGCGATTGAGGGCAGCGTTGTGCAAAGCGTCAACAAACTGACGAGCCGTCGGATAACGTCTAGTCGGCTGAACAGAAGTAGCTGCCTCGAGAACTTTTTGTTCCCTTGGATTGACGGCGGAAAAATCGAGCTTACCTAGCCGCTTGTCTCTCATGACACTCGCTGGCGACTCGTCCCGAAACGGAAGTTTTCCAGTTCGCAACTCGTAGTAAGTAATCGCCAATGCGTACTGGTCGGATGTCGATTCGGTCTTGTTGTCAAATGATTCAGGGGGAGCATATGCGATCGAACCACCCATCGTCGTGCTTCGAGCCTCGTTCCCATCGGATCGTAAAATCCTTGCGACTCCAAAATCACCAACCACAGCAAGATCGCCAAGGATCATGATGTTCTCTGGTTTGATATCGCAATGATGAATTGCAACGGGCCCCTCGCCCAGTTCATGCCGAGGCGCATTTAAAAAATCAATCGCCTTCGCTGCGTCTTCCATGTAACCGATCAGTTCGGGAATCGGGATACCGCTCTGCCCCCGTTCTCGCCAATCTTGGAGTCGTTCCATCAGATTCTGCTCGCAAAGAACGGTTGCGATCACTAGCATCGAGGGCTTCAACGATGACTCCGTATGCATCGTGTTGACAAACATCGTGGCTCGAACGGAATCGAGAATCATCGGACTGGCATTCTCAAATCCTGCATCGTCAATTACTTGGTTTTGATCATCGAGCAGCCATAACGCGTATGTTTGGACAAGGTGTGGGTGTCGAACATCTTTGATTCGCTGAATCGCTCGAAATTCCTTCCGCCCTTGACGTTCCTGTACATTCAGGAATTTGAGCGCGACGTGAGTTCCCCCCGGCGAGGAAGCTCGCCAAACTTCGCCGAACTGCCCCCTTCCGAGGAACTTTTCTAGTCGATAGCCTGGTATGGGCTCTTGGCCGTCTTTTAACATTCCATCTCAATTAAAGAAAACATGGGCGACATCCGTTTTGCAAACTCCCAATTCGCAAACCAATCCGGAAATGCGAAGCAGCCAGAGTTTAGCTGTTTGTTGAACTAGCCGCAAATCTGTTTGCTCCGTCAAATTCTACCCGCTTTGCGCATTCAACCCAACTGAATCGACCCGTTCGATCTAGACAATTGGCCGGACAATTCTAGTGCAACACGATTTCCTCCTATACTAACGAAAGTTTTCGGCCCTCGATTCTCCGATACTGTTAGCAGCATCAATGTTCCATTTTTTCACCGTAGGGATACGGTCTTACGAACAGTGGACGGATAGCGGCAAGGACGAAACTCTCGCCAAACAGGCCGAGAACTCGCACTAACAACCCAAGGATGGGTAAAGGATCGACGGTGAAAAAGTTTCATTTGCTTCAGAGCGTCGCGAAAGCTTCACTTTGGTCACTCGCATTTATGGCTCCTTCGAGCCTTTCACAGGCTCAAATTTTGTGCCCGCAGGTTCGGGCCAAACCAGCCTGCAATTGTGGGCAATGGACTTGCCCAACATGCCAGCAAAACTGCCCGGGCGATGCGGCTGGCCAAATAGTTCCTATGCCACCATTGGCACAACCACCGCAAAGCATCAATCAAGCCCCAGCACCAACATCCAGCAGCGATGGTTCGACAATCGCTCCACCACCAAACGTTGGAAACACTTCACCGATTGCATCGGATGCTTCCGCACCAGCCACACCTAGCATCGATTTCAGTCGCAGTCTCGCTGACAGCGGTACTCGATCAAGCGGCGGAGCCGGCAGCGATTTGCTTCGCAATTCGGTTGCATTTCAAGGCGATGACTTTGGCAACCCCGGCGGATCATCGACGATCTTCGGTCAGCCAATCAACATACCAACCAGCGTGACCGGAAAAATGAAGTTGGCGGAGAACGTCAGCCCCATCCCTCAAAATCGCGTTTTCTTGAACTATAGCCATTTCCAAAACGTTCCGCTTTCACCAGACGGCATCACGGTCAATCGAATTACGCCAGGCTTTGAGCGGACTTTCTGGAATAAACTAGCGTCCATTGAAGTGAGAACACCAATCACTTCAACCCTTGATAGCAATATCAATCTCGACGGGAGTTCCGATACAAGCAACGGCGAATTCGGTAACATCTTCTTTGCTTTTAAAGGAATCTTACTGGCCAATGAATGTTGGGCTATCTCGGCCGGAACCTCAATCGCAGTCCCGACCGCCGATAACATTAGCGTTTACGACCAGTCGAACGCGGAAGTGCTGCGGGTCGTAAACCAGTCGGTCCACATTATGCCGTTTTTGGGCGGCGTCTACACCCCAACGCGACGTTCGTTTGTACAGGGAGTTCTGCAAATTG
>JANPLJ010001118.1:0-3022 GCA_031426475.1 Pirellulaceae bacterium
CGTCGTCGCAGTCGGTGGTGGGATCGCTGGCAGTACGCGTGCCAAGATCACTTTTAATAATGGATCGCTCAAGAACACATGGTTGAAGGTAATGGTGCTTGCCAATGCCAATACCGGTTTGGCGGCAGACGATGTCTTTTATTTTGGGAATGTGGTCGGCGACGTCAATGGTTCGGTTACCAGCGGCAGGTACACGGTGAACGCGCTCGATACTAGCGCAGTGCGTATCAATCAATCGACCCCATCAAATTCCGTGCTTGTCTCGAATCTTTACGACTTTAACAAGTCGGGAAACGTCAATTCGATTGACACATCGATAGCTCGTACGAATCAGCAAACGTCGGGAGTTGTCAAGGTCATCAATAATGCTTCGGCATTCTTTGCGTTCGATGGAGAAGGATTGGGCATGGCGATGTCAGTCGACACATCGTCAGGCAGTCTTGTGTTAAGAATCAATGAAGGGCTGTTGCGGGATAAAGTTTTTGCCGATATTGGGAAAAACTTCGACACTTCTCGGCGAACGCCACCTTCTGGTTCCCAGGCTCTGCCGGCTCTGCCTGGGAACCAGATGAATTGCAGGCTCAGCCTGCCGAACTCTCTCGGGATTGAAGGATTCGGGAGGCAGAGCCTCCAAGACAGTGCGTTCCCAGGCAGGAGCCTGGGAACGAGCGTGTTCGCGGTGGCGATTTGCGAGAAGTGTCAAAACTTCGGCGTTTAGGCATGTCCCCGATCGGCTTTGAGGCCGTTTCGCTTTCGAGACCACGGTAGGCCGGAACAAGCAGCCAACAGCGTTTGTCAATTTGAAAAAGATAATCTGCGCTGTTCCGGCAATCGAAAACCTCGGTTTTGCCGGAACGGCGTCGCCAACGCTTTGTTCAACATCCAAGTTTGCTAGCGACTTGTTCCGGCCTACTAGAAAGCGAGACAGCCTTCTTGTGCCGCTGATAAGCCCAAATCCAACTTTCTATCTGGTGCTGTTGTGATATCCGAGATAGTGAGTAGGCACGAATGCACGCGCGTGCAAGAAGTGACTAGAATAGTTCGTGTGAAACGTCCATCGTGCGAGTAACCATATACGAATCTAAGGTAGATCATCTTCATGCGTGTTCTGTTGACGGCTTTTGAGCCTTATGATCGTTGGGAGAAGAATTCGAGCTGGGAAGCGTTGATTGCATTGCTAAGCGAGAGAGGAGCTAGCCCGAACGTTATCACAAGACGGTATCCAGTAGACTTGGCAAAGCTGCGAACAAGAATCGAAACCGACTTGTCGCAAGGTGTCGACGTGGTGCTGCATCTTGGCCAGGCACCTGGAGCTTCCGAATTGCGTTTTGAAGCGATTGGTCTCAATGTCGCGGGCGTTGGGGCTTTGACGAACGGAGAGTTTCCGGCGATCGTGCGGGGTGCTCCAATAGCGTACCGAACAAGCCTGCCAATCGGTGACTGGGTAAAAGAATTGAATTCGAGGAGCATTCCGGCTAGTGTTTCTTACCATGCAGGAACTTACCTTTGCAATGCTGCGATGTTCCTTTCCCACTATTGGTTTGCGAGTCGAGAGGAGAGTCCGTTGGTCGGCTTTATACATTTGCCCTTGCTGCCCGAGCAAGCTGGAGTGAATGGCATGGGTGGTCCGAGCATGACGATTGGGCAAGCATCCAAGGCAATTGGGCATGTTCTAGATCGAATTCAAGCGATGCAAAGCGATCTTCCGACCCAACTCGCGTAAAATAAGGCGTTATCCCCGCTAGCCTAAGTGGCTCCGGTGGCAATAATCTTACAATGTGATGCCATTGCGTTCGATATCTTTGCACCCAAGCAGCTGTACCTGTGAAATTCGAAGAATTAGCCGAAAAATGTGGAGAATGGCTTCGAGGAAGCGGCCCCGAGTCGGATATTGTCATCAGCAGCCGTATTCGGTTGGCTAGAAACTTGGCGGAATATCCGTTTATTCGCAAGTGTACGGCCCAGGATCGCAAGGCGATTGTTAAGTCTGTCCAGTCGAAATGGAACGACGAAACCTTTTCGGAATCGGTCGATTTCGTAAATGTTGATCGTCTGAGCGATCTCGACCGCCAGTTTTTGATGGAGCGACAGATTATCAGCCGAGAGCTGAGCGAGAACGACGGCGCGCGCGGAGTTATTCTCGACTTTAGCGAGCAATTCAGTGTCATGGTCAATGAAGAGGACCATTTGCGCATCCAAGTCATGCAAAGCGGCTTGGACTTGGATGTCGCTTGGGAACGCATTAATCGACTCGATGACAGCCTTGAAGCTCATCTTATCTACGCGTTTCACGATCGTATGGGCTACCTTACCGCGTGTCCGACAAACGTCGGCACTGGCTTGCGAGTCAGCGTGATGGTGCATTTGCCAGCTTTGGTGATAACCAAGCAGATCGATAAGGTCTTTCGTTCACTTCAAAAGATCAACATCGCCGTTCGGGGGCTTTTCGGCGAAGGCTCGCAGTTTAGCGGAGATTTTTATCAAGTTAGCAATCAGATCACGCTTGGTAAATCGGAACGCGAGCTCATTCAACAAGTCACCGATATTGTTCCGAAGCTAATTGATTACGAACGTAAGGCTCGCGATTTCCTCGTGAATGAGAGCGAGCAAGAGCTTCAAGACGACGTCAGTCGTGCATTGGGGATTCTTTGCACAGCGAAGAAAATCAGCAGCGAAGAAACGATGCATTATTTGTCGAAGGTAAGAATGGGAGTCAACCTCGGGTTGATCGAGGACGTGAAGATCCCGACGGTGAATAAGCTTTTTATTCACACGCAACCTGCCCACCTTCAAAAGATACGCGGACACAAACTCAACACGTCCGACCGGAATATCGAACGAGCAAGCTACCTCCAACAACATCTCGTCCAACGCAACACCGACGCTTCGCAAAACTGAGTGTCTTCCAGATTGTCACGCTTGGTCTGACGCAGGAGTTCGGCTGGTTGCGGCTTATATATTAATCCAACTAAAACGCTTGAGCCTGAAGCGGAACGCTTCCCGCTCAGTATTTCGATAAGTT
>JANPLJ010001119.1:0-6642 GCA_031426475.1 Pirellulaceae bacterium
AAGCATTCCTTGCCGAGTCGCCCGCCGTGTTTCCGAAAGCCAATTTCAACGGACAAGACTCGGGATCTCCGTCGAGCCTTCGCTCCAGAATCAGCACGAGTGCGGCTGATCACACGTACCAAAAGTACTAGCTAGCTAGACTTTTGTGGTACTTCGAAGGGATTTCCACGTTCTGTGGAACGCGAGATACTTCCGAGGTCTGACAACATCGGCTAGGATTGACAGATCCGAATGCCTATGGCTTGGTTCAGCCGCCTGCATTTTGTAGTCACGCTAAGGAGGTGGTCGCGATGGATAGTTCTTCGGAAAAACCTCCGCGTCGTCGTCGCTATGCAGGACGAAATCCAAGATCCTTTGAGGACAAATACAAAGAACATCAACCGAATCTCTATCCGGGCGATGTCGCGAAAATTGTCGAGCAGGGCAAAACGCCGGCTGGTATGCATCGACCGATCATGGTCGATGAAGTTCTATCTATTCTAGCGCTCGTTCCTGGCGAAACAGCCGTAGACTGCACGCTTGGATACGGTGGGCACGCTCGCGAATTGTTGACCGCCGTACAACCTGGTGGACGTTTGCTGGGCGTCGATGCTGACCCGATCGAATTGCCGAAAACCGAAGCTCGACTTCGGGCATCGGTTGCCGCCGACGCATCGATCATTCTCCGCCGAATGAACTTCGCTGGCGTCGCACAGTTTCTAGCCGTTGAAGCACCTGACGGGGTTGACGGGTTCCTCGCAGACCTCGGCGTTTCTTCGATGCAACTGGACGACCCTTCGCGAGGGTTTAGTTTCAAGTTCGACGGACCACTCGACATGCGAATGAACCCCCAGCGCGGTATGTCCGCGACGGACTTGCTCTCCACACTCGATAGCAATCATTTTGTCGCGATCCTAACCGAAAATTCCGACGAGCCGCATGCGATGATTATCGCCCAATCGATTCTTTTGGCCCACGCGAAGAAACCGATCGACACTACTCTGGCTTTGGTTCAAATTGTCCGCGAAAGAATGAAAGCGCTTGCACCTTCAGAACTGGATCTCACCGTGCGGCGAGTCTTTCAGTCGCTGCGTATCGCAGTGAACGAAGAACTCGGTTCACTCGACGTCCTGCTAAAGCAGCTGCCTTCGACGATGAAAAAAGGCGGACGAATCGCCATGATCACCTTTCATTCCGGCGAAGACCGTCGCGTAAAAGCATCCTTTAAACGCGGCTTGGACGACGGCTTGTACAGTTCCATCTCAAAAGAAGTGATTCGAGCATCGTTCGACGAACAGCGGTCCAACGCTCGATCTAAATCTGCAAAACTTCGGTTTGCGATTCGAAGCTAATTGGATCGGCGAAAGGCCTATGGATTGAAATCGCTCACGTTCAAAATTTTCATGGCGATCTCGTAAAGTTCATCGAGTGTCGCGGAAGATTTAATCTGAACCAACGTTCTTGGAAGATTTGAAACATCTGTTTATCAGTTGTTATCGAGAAAATTATCGATTCTTTATTGGCAACAGCTGGCTGAGATATCGAAAACTTTGGCGGAGCGCTTCGGTTCGTCCTTCGAGTGATCCTTCGTAGGCTCGGTCTTCGACTTCCACGCAGACTGGCCCGGTGTATTTGACGTCGGCGAGGGTGCTGAAGAAACTACCCCAATCGATTTCACCGAGGCCGGGCAGTTTCGGCGTGTGATACTCATTCGGGTTTGCCAAGATTCCGACTTCATTTAGCCGGTGACGATCGACGCGAACATCTTTGGCGTGTACGTGGAAAATACGATCAGCGAAATCGCGGATCGGTTTGAGATAGTCCATCTGTTGAAAAACCATGTGCGATGGATCGTAATTTAGTCCAAGTAGCGGACTGCGTAGGTCGTTAAACAATCGCCGCCAATTCCGCGGCGACGAGGCGATGTTTTTCCCCCCCGGCCACTCATCGTTGGTAAAGAACATCGGGCAGTTCTCAATGCCGATTTGGACTGAGTGCTTTGCAGCCAGTTCGAGAATCGGTTGCCAAGTGCTAATAACTCGCGGCCAGTTGTCATCGACACTCTTGGTATGATCGCGGCCGATGAACGTCGTCACGCGTGTGAGTCCCAATCCGTGAGCAGACTCGATGACGCGTTTCAGGTGCTCGACCGCAGCAGCCGCTTCGGCTGGATTCTGAGCCAGACAGTTGGGATAATAGCCGAGCGAGCTGATTGCGACCCCCGTTCGATCGACAAGCCGCTGAATTTCCGTGATTTTTCCATCGCTTAGCTGCGTTGCATCGATGTGTGTGATGCCAGCATATCGGCGTTCAGCTTTGCTGGGTGGCCAGCACATCACTTCGACGCAACTGTACCCAATTTCAGCAGCCAAAGTTAGAACCTGTTCGAGATTCAAGTCGGGAAGAATAGCGCTGGCAAAACCTAACTGCATCAAGATGTTGCTCCTTTTATGAGGGGGAAAGTTTTTTCGGGCGACTAGCCTTTCAGCAAGTCGGACTGGCGCAATATTTGTAGCACAAGACACCGATTCGAGATGAAGTCTGCCAAAATTACTCATGTTGGAAGTTTCACTTTAGGACCCTCAGGAAATCAATCATGATCCGATCCATCGATCAATTTCGACGCCTCTTAGGCTATTCGTTGGTTGCTGCAACAGCCGCCGTGGGGGGCATCGTGCTTTGGGAGGGGGGCTCAGCCTCAACACCCAGTCAAGCGTATGCACAGCAAGCAGTTACGGCCGATACTGCCCGCGACAGCTTGCAAACCGAGGCAGCGATTGCCGGCGCCGACCAGCTTTCGGCAGCCTTTCGAAATGTGGCTCGTTCGCTTAAGCCATCCGTTGTAAGTATTCGTTCCATTGTCGAAGCAAAACCATTAGCACGCGGCGGAAGGCGTGGCCAACAGATTCCTGGCATTCCTCCTGAATTTCGGCAGTTCTTCGGGGATAGTTTCAATTTTGATGTTCCAGAAGGGCCGCAGCGTGGACCAAAGCAAGAAGGGACCGGTTCCGGCGTGATCGTGAGCGCCAACGGCCATATTTTGACAAACAATCATGTAGTGGAGGGGGCAGACAAGCTCGAAGTGAAACTCAGCGACAAACGAACTCTCGAAGCAAAAATTGTCGGTACGGATCCGAAAAGCGACCTTGCTGTTCTCAAGGTCGAAGCGACAGGACTTGTAGCCGCTTCGATTGGTGATTCTTCGTTGATGCAGGTCGGAGATTGGGTCGTCGCCATTGGAAGCCCATTTGGACTTACACAAACCGTCACCAGCGGGATCGTCAGCGCGACGAATCGCGATGAATTTCGAATCACCGATTATGACGACTTTATTCAAACGGATGCGGCAATCAATCCAGGTAACAGCGGCGGTCCGCTCTTGAATCTGCGAGGCGAAGTCGTCGGAATCAACACGGCAATCGCTTCCCAATCGGGAGGATTCAACGGCGTTGGTTTTTCGATTCCATCGAATATCGCAGACTATGTTCTCAAAAGTATCCTCAAGAGTGGCAAGGTCACTCGAGGCTTTGTTGGAACTCAGATCGGCGACATCACCCCGGACAACGCGAAAGAGATCGGTGTCGCTGCAGAGACAAAAGGGGCGGTTATCAGCGTGGTTTCCAAAGGTGGACCGGCAGACAAGGGAGGTTTAAAACCTGGGGATGTTGTTACGGCGGTCAACGGCGGAAAAATCGAAAGCTCGTCTCAGCTCAAACGAGTCGTGGCATCTCTTCAACCTGGAACGAGTGTAAAGTTCGATGTCCTTCGAAATGGAAAGACGACTTCACTCACGGTGTTGATCGAGGAACAGACCGATAAGAAACTAGCGGCACTTGCTGGCGGCGGGACGCTGTCCGCTCTTGGCATCTCAGTAGAACCTCTGACACGAGAAGTTGCAAAAGAGTTCGGCTTATCGAACGGAGACGGTGGAGTCCTTGTAAGCAAGATCGACCGCGATAGCCCTATGGCTGAATTGGTTGCGCCAGGGGAAGTGATCGCGAGTGTGAACAACGAGCCTATTTCGACTCCTGAAGAGTTCGCGGCGGCGATCGGAAAAGCTCAATTTCCGATTCGCATTGTCGTGCGGAATGCTACTTCGGAACGAATGGTTATCATCAGACGATAAGTCAAACGGACGTTGAACACGGCTATTTGCCCTGCATCGCCGGAAACATTTCGGTCATCATCTGCACGGCGGCAGGGCCGACGAGCACGACGAAGACGCCAGGAAAGATGAATAGCACGAGCGGCAAGATCAGCTTGACAGCGGTCTTTGCCGCTTTTTCTTCGGCGATTTGCTGTCGCTTGACTCGCATTGCATCGCTTTGAACCCGCAATGCTTGCGCCACGCTCGATCCGAACTTGTCCGCTTGGATCAAAAGAGAGGCAAGCGAACGCAGGTCATCGACTCCCGTGCGGATCCCGAGATCTTGTAAGACGTGGCTGCGTTGACGCCCCATCTGAAGATGAAGATTGCAAAGACTAAATTCATCCGAGAGAACGCGATACGACAGCTTCATTTCTTCGGCGACTTTGCGAAGCGCCTGGTCGAGCCCTAAGCCAGCTTCAACGCAGACTACCAACAGGTCGAGCGCGTCGGGTAAGCCCTGAAAGATGGCTTTCTTGCGGCGTTTTCCCATGAAACTTAGCACAATCTCTGGACCATAAAAACCGAGCCCGCCAGCAACGACGGCTTTAATTCCAGCACCCGTCGTAAAACCTTCGAAGAAGATCGCAATACCGCCAGTGGTGAATAGTAAGAAGCCCGCGCAAATCAACTTGATCGAGAGGAATATCATCCATGCCCCCTCCTTACGAAAACCAGCTTCGACCAAACGCTGGTTGAGAACGCCCGCTTCCTTTTCAGTCTGCGGTGTAAGCGGCTTGGCAAGGGCAGGGGCTGCTGCTTCCAAAGCCTGCGACATCGCTTTGCCCGCACTCATTTCGCCTTTGTTGCGCTCGCGTTTTGCGCTGGGATTGCTGAGCATGTCAAGTCGATCTTCGACCCCGTTCTTCTTGCCGCCAGACATGTCCATGAGCAGCCAAGCCACCGCAAAAACCGCTGCGAAGACGGCGATTGGTAGGATCGCAGCGAGACTGATCGAAGCAAGAAGTAAATTCATATCTCATTAAACCTTGATATCGACGATTTTGCGAATCACAAATGCCCCGATCAACTGCATGACGATCGCTCCGCCAATCATCCATCGTCCCGTTTCATCCTTGAATATGGACATGATGTACTCGCGATTCAAAAAGTACATGACAACGAACAAGAATGGTGGCAGAGCGAACAACACAATTCCTGACAAACGACCTTCACCAGTGAGGGCTTGAATCTGACCGGCGAGCTTGAATCGCTCACGAATCAATCGCCCAATCTTCTCAAGGATTTCAGCCAAATCCCCACCTGTCTGACGCTGTAGGATGATTGCAGTCGCTAGGAATTTTAAGTCCATATTCGGAATTCGCTCCGTCATTGCGTTGAGCGATTCTTCCAAAGTGATTCCAAAGTTTTGTTCCTCGAAACAACGTCCAAACTCTCGTTTAATGGGTTCAGGCATCTCGGCAGCTACCAGTCCGAAACCGGCACCCAACGAGTGTCCGGCTAGCAAAGAACGACCGAGCAATTCAAGGGCTTCGGGGAGTTGCTGATTGAATTTTGCAATACGTTTGTTCTTTCGCATCACGATGTAAGCGTACGGGACCATCAAGACTACGGCCGAAGCAATCGGAGCGAAGAAGTAGGGTAATCCTGCCATCAGAACTCCGACGAAAGCAATTGCAGCGGCGCCAACGCACAGCGTCAAGAATTTGACAACAGGTACGCGAAAGTCGGCTTGATCGAACAGTCTCTGTAGATTGAAAGTCTGGTCGACCCACGCTTCGATCGCAGACTGCGAACCTCCCAGAGGAGATGTTAAAATTGACACTTCCGCCTCTTCCGAAGACTTACCTCCTGACCTTTTATTGGTCAGAGCCGACAAACGGTCTTCGGCTGCCGATACGTTGTCTCCTTGCAACATCATCGCCACGCCGCCGATGAGTGCCGCTACACAGACACCGGCTGTGATCGCAATCAAAATCATTGGAGTCATTTATTGCTTCTCCTAAGCTTTCATCATGATGCGTTGGCGGAAAGCACTCGCAGGCAACCGAATTCCCGCAGACTCTAGCCTAGCCATAAAGGTCGGTCGTACGCCGGTGCATTCGAAATGCCCGTGTGCCTTTCCGTTTTCGTCGATGCCGTCTTGATTGAAGCGGTAGATGTCTTGCATCACGACCGTATCTTGCTCCATACCGACGATTTCGGTGATGTGCGTTACGCGACGAGGTCCACCTTGCAGTCGACTGGCTTGAATCACCACATCGACGGCACCTGCAATTTGCTGACGAATGGCTTTGACCGGCAAATCAAAACCGGCCATCATGACGAGGGTTTCCAAACGGGCGATACCGTCGCGCGGTGTATTCGCGTGAACTGTTGTGAGCGAGCCGTCGTGACCCGTATTCATGGCTTGCAGCATATCAAGCGTCTCGCCGCCACGGCATTCACCGATGATGATTCGTTCGGGCCGCATTCGCAAAGCGTTCTTTACAAGGTCGGTCGCGGTGATAGCACCCGAGCCTTCAATATTAGCTGGCCGAGTTTCCAAACGAACA
>JANPLJ010001120.1:0-5690 GCA_031426475.1 Pirellulaceae bacterium
TCTGAGGTTTGCAAAAGACGACGCCTTTCTCTAAGGCCATCTGAATCGTTGCTGGCTGCTTGAGATCCGGTTCTTCACGGTTTGATCGCAATACCATATCGATCTGATTGTGCTCTGCGGCAATCTTGATCAACCGTTGTAGCTCTTGATAGAAAGTAATCGCCATCGTGGCTTCGACGCCGTCCAACTCTTTCTCCTTGCGGACCATGTCGAGCTTCAATTGAGCTTCTTGATTCGCGAGCCGCTCCTGAAGTTGATTGAATTGAGGACTGCCTTCTTTGAACTCTTTCAGTTGTTCGGCTTCTTTTACTAGAGCCTCACGACGCTTGACCAACTCTTCCTGGGCAGCCTTGACCTGGTCTTTGATCGTGGTCTGCTGTAAACGAATCGTTGGGTGATTCTTGACGATATAACCAACGTCGACAACCGCAATGCGGGTTCCTGTCGGGGTGGCGGCCGCCTGTTGAGCCAACAGCGGAGCACTGAAACTGGAACCGACAATAGTCAGGGCCGCGATGGCCAGAAGATTCTTAACGCGCACTGTTGGACACTCCTTGTCACGAGACGGGTTGGAATTTTTTTGAACGCGTTCTCGGATTCCTCCAAGTCGACGCGAGTCCCGCCGGCGTTCGTTCGATCGATCCTCGATCGACTATGCCAGCCGGGACAAATTGTTGCTGGAATTCTATTTCAGGTAAATAGCGATATTCTTGAAACTTAGACCGTCCTTCTCGAAATCTAACGACTTCGGCTACGGTTCGTTGGTTTCGCGACGCTCGATGGGGATCCGGATGTTGGCTTTACCTTTGACAGCTATGTAGTCAGGACGCTCTGCCCTTTTCGATAGATCATCACCGAGTCGGTAAACTATATCGGTTACCCAAACCATGCCTTCTGTATTGATTTTTTCAAAATCGTCAGATGGACGGTGATAATCATTGTGAAGCCCGGTAAACAGGTGAAGCACGGGGACTCGGCGCTCAAAAAAAGGCTGATGGTCACTCGGTCCCATCGCTTCGATTTGCTTGCGAATCCTCATCCCCAGCGATTGATTAACGACGTCGATCAAGCTATCAAACCGAGACGACGAGCCCGTTCCGAAGATAATCAACTGCTTGTCGGACATGCGACCAACCATATCGAGATTGATCATGGCCACCGTCGATTCGATCGCAAAACGGGGATGGGCAACATAATGTCGACTCCCAAGCAAGCCTCGTTCCTCACTCGTGAAGGCGATAAACACCAGCCTTCGCCGAGCCTGAGAATCATCGTTGGGTTGCTCGGAAAAGCGTTTTGTAATTTCAAGCAGTGCTGCCGTTCCAGACGCGTTATCGTCTGCACCGTTGTGAACATCGATCGTTCCTGGTGCAAGCGAACCAGGGCCGCCCATCCCAACATGATCGTAGTGTGCACCGATGACAACTGTCTCTTTCGACAACGCTCCTCGGCCTTCAATGCTAGCAATTACATTCTTGACTTGCAGTGAACTCTTCTCGAAAAAGACTTCTCCGGCAATAGAACAGTCGAGCTCCATCGAACGTGGAGTAAGGTCGTCGTCGATCTGTTGCTCAATCATTTTCAGGGAAATCGATGGTTGAAATCGAGTCAGCCAATCTTCGACGACGCGTCTCGTAACAAATAAGGTGGGAATCGATCGCCTGCCATGGCTGGATCGCCCTGCATCCTCGATCGCAGGCAGCGATTCTTCGTCGTTGTTGTTCGAAATATTCGTCTTCTCAAAAGAGAGCGTATCGTTCACAAAAATCATCCCGGCCGCGCCTTGCTGAATCGCGTTTGCTAGCTTCGTCGCGAATAGGGCATGTCGACTAGACTGGGTCCCTGCGAACGAGCTTTTCGGATCCGCTTGCTGCGGTTCTTTTCGAATCGCGATAACGACTTTCCCGCGAACATCGATCCCCGCGTAGTCATCGTAATGGAGCCCTTTTTCGTTCGCCGAAATTCCATATCCGACGAAGACTAAGGGACCTTCGAAACGCCCGCTGGAACCTAGCGACAAGGGTCGAAAGTCGCGATCGAGCTCTAAATCCTCTACCTCGCCGCTGCCGAAGGTCGTTCGCAATCGATTCCGCTCTGGTTTGGAAGCTTCCATGGTGCCTGGAATCGTAAACGTCTGAAATGGCGAACCATCGAATAACTGAGTGTCAAGAGCCTGTTCCTGCCATCGCCTAGCGATAAAATCTGCCGCTCGCTCCAGACCGCCCGTTCCTGGCCCCCTGCCCCGCATTTCATCGGACGATAAAAATTGAACGTCGGCGGCCATGCGTTCTTGCGATTCACTTCGGTCTATCTCGCTCAGTGCCGGAACGACCGGAGAGCGATTCAATTCGGGCGATTCCGCCCTCGAATGGCTAAAAGGAACGAGCAAAAGCAGGACGCATACGCAAAGAAGACGACGCAATATGGTGTGATGAGCCATCGGAAAACATCAAAATGAAAGCGAATTAGTCCGTCGAATCCTCAGAATACGCAAGAGTAAAGGACGCGTCGCATTGCAGCTAGACTGGCCTGAAGAAAATAAGAGCGTCGAACAAACCCAAGAGCCGGAAGCTTAAGCGACGAACACCTCAAGAGCCGGAAGAGTAAGCGACGCCCCCAAGGCCTTTTGCGACTCGCTCTACCGAACTAGACTATGTTCAGGACTAATCCACTTCGAAGTGGGGTAGGCTTCCAGCCATTTTAGAACCCGCAAGACGAGTTTGCGGGAGTCGCGAGAAAAGGTGTCGGCTATAAAAGGGCTGCATGCCTCCCCTACGTTCACCGCTTAAAGGCCATCGATCAACAAATGCTGCGTTACTGGACCGCTGGAGAATCGCACGGAAAAACGCTTTTGGCTTTGATCGATGGCTTCCCAGCCGGGCTCGACATCGACACCGCCATGATCAACACCGAGTTGCGACTTCGCCAAGGTGGTTACGGTCGCGGTGGCCGACAAAAACTGGAAACCGATGAAGTTGAAGTGTTGACGGGTATCTGGCAAGGCAAGTCGATTGGATCACCGATCACCTTGCAAGTCATCAATCGCGATTACAAGCTCGAACGGCTCAAAGAACTCGAACGTCCTCGGCCCGGGCACGCCGATTTGACTGGAGCCATCAAGTATCTCGGAAGCATACGCGGAGTTCTCGAACGCTCGAGCGCGCGGGAAACCGCGGTGCGAGTCGCTGCCGGAGCGCTCTGCCGGCAACTGCTGCGAGTCTTCGGCATCGAAACGCTTGGCTACGTTGTGAATCTGGGCGGGCATGCCGTGAAACCAATCGCTGGTACGATTCCCGAGCTGCGAGCCCTCCGCGATCAAAGCAGCATCTACTCGCTCGACCCAAGCCGCGACAAAGAGGTCGAAGCGTACATCGACCAGATGGCGGAAGAAGGCGATACGCTCGGCGGAATTGTCGAAGTCCGAGTGGATGGTTTACCCTTCGGACTAGGCACCCATGCACAATGGGATCGAAAGCTTGACGGAAAACTAGCCCAGGCCGTGATGGCGGTCCAAGCGATCAAAGGCGTCGAGATTGGAATGGGATTCGAAGCTGCCGTCCTTCGCGGCTCGCAAGTCCACGACCCGATCGGGTACGACGCCTCGCAAAAGGACACCACGAAACTCGGTTATACACGTCCGACCAATAACGCCGGCGGATTGGAAGGCGGGATGACAAACGGTCAGTCGCTGATCATCCGTGCTGGCAAGAAACCGATCAGCACGCTTCGCAAGCCACTCGATTCGATACGGATGGAAGACAAAGAAGCTCATCGCGCCAACTACGAACGTAGCGACGTTTGTGCTGTTTCTGCAGCAGCCATCATCGTCGAGCACGTCGTTGCTTTCGAATTGGCCGCTGCCTTCGTCGACAAGTTCGGTGGCGATAGCATCGCCGAAATGCAAGCTCGGTATAATCTGTTCCAAGAGATGGCCAAAGCCCGGTAACGTGGACATGACAGCCTACCGCGACAATTTCTTCAGTACGACAGTAACTTCGCGTTCCATGCCTTCGGACAACCGGATCTTCTCCACTCCAGCTCCGTAGCCCGCTGCTTCGACCGTGAATGTTACTTCTCGTTCTGGCAATATGCTCCTGGATCGAAAGCGGCCATCCTGTTGGTGATCACACGACAACGGGCGAGGAATTCCATTTGCTGGCGGCTTCAGATTGTCCTTCGTATATTCGACGGCAACGCTGCAATCCTTGACGATCTGCCCCGTTTCATCGACAGGTTTCAGAAGAACGATCGGCGATTCGTAGCGGTAAATCTCGACATCCAGTACGTCGCGTTCAATATCACCGAGATTCTGCTCATTGCCGTCGAGTAACGGTGCATCTTTTTTGAGTCGAATTTGTACGGCATGATGTTCATTATCGGTCGCCATCAGTTTTGCTTCTCGGAGGCCTAATGGGAGTTTACCTGCAATCGCTCCATCTTGGTTGGGTGTAATTTGTCTCGAGTACCATTCGTTGTCGAGTTTGCCCATAATGTGAATCCAGTATCCCGGTCTGCGTTCACCGTTGGAACCATAAATCTGCGCCCGAAACTCAACCTGTGGACTAGCCTGAAGAGTGATAGATGAATTCACTTGAACTGGATCGAGCTCGATCGACCTAGGTATAAAAACATCGTTGAGTTTGGTCGGCTTTGGTTCTTTCAGTTGAAATTTGAGTTCATGGGGAGTCTCGTCAACACTGATTCGATAGATACCTGCTTTGGTCGGCGAGAGGCTAAACTTCCCGTCACGATCGGTAATCGAACTGCGTATGATCGAAGAAGCAACCGGCATCTTGCTTTCTGAACCGGCTTCATCGACAAGATTCACCCAAGCACCGCTCACGGGCAAGCCTGCCGTGTTCAGGATCTGTCCCGAAACAGAGACTCCTGTAGCCAACTGGATATCACCCAAATCGCCGCGTTGGTATCCTGAAACAATTGGAATGGGAGAGAAGTTGCTCGGGACAATCCAAAATACACTGTCGCCGTCTTGGATCAACCGAAGCCGAAATCGACCCTGATCGTCCGATTGGGTATGGAACCAACTGCCGAAATTGTTTTTCCAGTTATCTGGATCTGCCTTCGAATAACTCTGAATATCGACACCCGACACGGGTTGGCCGTCGGGCCCGATCAACCGACCAGTAATGTAGGTTGCTGGATGAAGTTCGATACGCTTAAAAAACGGTCGGTCCCCTAGCCTCTCATTCTTGCGAATCATATCCAGCGAGTACCCAACTCCATCTTGCGAAGCATAGTCAGGGTGCTGAACATCCAGTTCGACATAAAGCAAAATCTGTTTGGCTTGCTCTGGCGGAATCGAAAAGTGATAAATCCCCTCCGAATCGGTCTGATGCGTCGTCTCTTCGATGACGCTCAAATCAAAATAATTCGATCGCTTGCGACGCACCGTCACCGTCGCGTTGGCAATCGGTTTTCGAGTCCGCTTATCAATCACTTGACCGGAATACGAGAGCTCGATGGCATCGGCTTCGGATACAAGGTACTTCGATGACAGGTCGATTGGGCGAGCAGTGTCTTCGGCGAAGCCAGAATGACAAAAAAACAAGGCCATCGCGATCGATGTAAGTTGAATTCGGTTCATGGAAATGGAGTCTCGTCGTATGGTTTCTGGGGCGAGAAATGTCAAGTCGTGCAACGCCTTATTCATCCCGAAGAGGCTGTGAGTT
>JANPLJ010001121.1:0-2984 GCA_031426475.1 Pirellulaceae bacterium
GCCCGTTCTACGTAACCGAAGACGGCAAAGGCGAAGCGGTCAGTGAAGTCTTTGCGTAGCGATAATACCTTATCAAAATAGGGTTTAGCTAGCTGAATTCAATAAGACTAGGTAGCTGAATTCGCCAGAATTCGGATGTGGCTCGACAAGCAAAGTCCACGTCGATTCGTCCAAAGTCTGGCGACTTCGGCTACGCCATTGCTTATTCGGATCGCATTATAGTCGATTCGTCGGAAGTCTGATGACTTCGGCTCGGCTATGGCTTGCAAATGCGAATCGCATCATCCACTACTTCGCGAGCAATACCAAGCTCGTCGCTGAGCTGTTCGAGGAACGCTACCATGATGGACACTCGAACCTGTGCTTCAGCGCGACCCGCTTGCGTCTTCATCGTTGCCGGCAATGTAAACAATTTGCTGAAAAAGTGATCGATCGACTGCTTACGATCATCCGGCTTTCGCGTGACCGGAAATGGTTCATCGAGATCATAGAGCGCTTGTCCAAGCGATCCGGCCGTCATCAAGCAACGTGCAATCCCAATCGAGCCGAGGGCTTCTAACCGATCGGCATCTTGAACAACTTGAGCTTCGATGGTTTTACATTCGATAGCGGCGGAGAAACTATGCGATTCGATCGCATGTGTTATGTCATCGTAATAGACGATTGGATACTTTATCGTCACAAGCACTTCACGAGCCCTTGCTGCAGCCAATCGGGATGCTTTATTCCGATCGGGTGAATTCTTGGCGACCAAAACACAATCGTGCAACCACGCGGATGGCAAAACGATGAAAGGGTTTGCATTTTCAAGTTTCCCAAGTCGTTCGGCGTTTCCGACGACGCGCGACACATGATCGATGCCATGCCCGGGATCGGCGCCTCGCATCGCATCCGTGGCTTGATCGCGGAACGAACTCGACCATCGCTGGCGCCAATCCGCCCAAGCGACATCATTTGCAGGATTCGACGACACGTTTGTTTGCTACTCGCGTTTCGCTTGAAGGGTAATAGTCATATCGACTCGCTTTCCCTCTCGCAAAATGGTCAACGACTGAGGTTGTTCGATCGGGAGCTGCTCGACGATTGCATTGAGGTCTTGAGGTGACTGGACAGTTTGGTCGGCAAGTTTCAAAATCACGTCGCCTTTTTTGAGACCAGCACCCTCGGCAGGATATCCGTCACGAAGACCAACGACAAATGCCCCGCTTCGAATCGGCAGATCAAGTTGCTCTGCGATTTCGGCGGGAAGCGGTGCAACCCGGACTCCCATCGTGGCCCGTCGAACTTTACCATTTTCGCGAAGTTCGCTGATGATCCACTTGACGCGACTCACGGGAATCGCGAATCCGACCCCTTCGAAAACTCCGCTGGTCGATGCGATTGCCGAGTTTATCCCGATCAGCTCGCCATCCAGATTGAGCAGCGCGCCGCCCGAGTTCCCTGGGTTGATGGCGGCATCGGTTTGCAACAACTGCCCAGCGACAAGCCCTCGTACGTCGCGGCTTTTTCCACTGATGATTCCAGCGCTTACGGTTTGTTCAATCGCGAACGGACTTCCAATCGCTAGCACCCAATCCCCGACAGAGGTTGTGTTGGAATCAGCCAAAGTGATATGCGATAGCTTCTTGGGAGTTTCAATCTTGAGGATAGCAAGATCGCTGCTCTTGTCGGATTTGATATCGGTCCCCAAATACTCACGACCATCCGGGAGTCGAATTCGGACACGGGTGCATTTTTCGACGACATGGTGATTGGTAACGATCAACCCATCCGATGAAATAATTACCCCCGATCCAATATTATGGTTTTCGGTCGGATCCTCCCCCAATAGCTCCAACAAATCGACCTTTTCTTCCTCGTCCTTGTCGACACGACGCGCAAAGACCGTGACAACGGATGGAAGACCTTTCTCGGCCGCAGCGCGAAACGCATCGGAAAGCTCCTTCGCTTTAGCAGTTTTTCGCTCGATAGGGACTTCGGTTTCTGTTTGAATTGATTGGCGTTTACTTGGCGGTTTGCCAATTTTATCCTGGGCATCCTGGGCGCGCGATTCGGACGGGACAAGTCCGGCGACAAAACACGACACTAACCCAAGGAAAATTGGGGTGTTTAAAATTCGAAGGCTATTGGGGATTTGCATCATGGAGCATCGAAACGAAGTATGTTAGGTTACTAGACTACCTAAACCTTCAGTCTATCAAGTTCTTCAATTTGTGGCGACTTGGCAAGTTCGGAAAAACCCCATGATTAGTCCCGTCAATGTGATTGAGCGCAAACGTGATGGTCATCCCCTATCAAACGAAGAAATCAATTACCTTGTAACCGGCTTTGCAAAAGGGGACATTCCAGACTATCAAATGTCGGCTTGGGCGATGGCCGTTTTCCTGAAAGGGATGAATGCTCAAGAAATCGCGACGTTAACCGAGGCGATGATCGCAACAGGCGACTGCTTGAAGCCCGTGGGTGACCAGCCGCGCGTCGACAAACATTCGACCGGAGGCTTAGGTGATAAAGTTTCATTGATTCTCGCTCCACTTCTAGCCTGCGCAGATGTTCATGTTCCGATGATCAGCGGACGCGGATTGGGAATAACCGGAGGGACGCTCGATAAACTCGAGGCGATTCCTGGATATCGTACGAATCTTGATGAAGCAGCCATCGAACATCAGCTAAGGGAGATCGGATGCGTGATTACGGGCGCTTCCGATCGTATTGTGCCGGCCGACAAGAAGCTCTACGCGCTTCGCGACGTGACCGCTACCGTTCCATCGATTGCGTTGATCACGGCAAGCATTCTATCGAAGAAAATGGCCGAGTCTCTTACGGGGCTTATCTTGGATGTCAAATTCGGAAGCGGAGCTTTCATGCAATCGGAAGCCGAAGCGCGCGCACTTGCAGCGTCACTGGTTTCTACCGGCGCAAAACTTGGGCTCCCGACATCGGCTCTATTGACCGATATGACGCAACCATTGGGTCGGATGGTG
>JANPLJ010001122.1:0-2531 GCA_031426475.1 Pirellulaceae bacterium
TTCTCGTTCGCTTGTCCAGCCTTGTTTGCTGGTGCGTCCAACCACAAAAGCAACGCAGGATCATGGCTCATGGCTTTCAAAAGTTCACCAAAGGGATCCATTGCGTGCCGGCGAAAGAGATTATTCTGTTGTTGCATCAGCGGCAGATCATTGACCTTGAGATTGCTCGTGGCAAAGTGATTGTGCCACATGAACGCCAGGCGTTCCTCAAGGGGATGTGGCGTGAACAAGATTCGATAAAGCCACCAGGCCTTCAATCGTTCGCTGCTGCCTGATTCAACGGCTGCAGAGCCAATGACGTTCGCTAAAGATTCGAAACCTTCGGCCACACCATCCATTCGGCATTTGCCCTCAAGGATTCGCGTTACCGCTATCTGTGGGTCGTCGTCTAAGTCCCGCTTGACTTCATTCCAGGAGGGGCCAAAGACGACTCGGCGATGAAGATGAACGACACGTCGCTCATCCCAGGGCGATTCTGCACTCGGCGAATATTGAGTCCAAAATTTCACTGCCATACCTCCAGCTAGCTCTCTGTCCAACTTTAAGTTTTGGGTTTCAATTCGTAGCCGATGTCGTCAGACTTCGGAGGAAGCGCATTAGACATCGCCTTTCGAGCTGCGTCCGAATTCTGACGAATTCGGCTACCTTCCTTTCGCGGAGCGAAAGGCGACAATCTCCGTGACGCGAATTCAAACCAAGTCGACACCGCTATTCTTTTAAATCAAGGATGATCTCGCCCAAGTCAATCGTCTGGCCAACGTCAACAGTAAAGTCCTTCATGGTTGGCTTTCCTTTCGTGTTTCCGACAATTCGATAGGTCGCTCCTGGAATGAGGGCCGGGAATTCGATGCGCCCATCGGCATCCGTTCCGGGCGCATCCCAGTAGTTCACTTGATCAACATTGGCAACGAAGTCTTCGTCGGCTGAAAGAGATCCAGCACGCATTTTATCCTTGTCGAATTGCGTCGCACCTGGAGTAGCAACTATTTGGAGTGACGGATGATGAGCATCGTGAGGTTCTCCGTCAGGAGTCACAAAGCGTGCTTTTGCTGATCCACACTTTTTCAGCACGATGATTGGCTCGGGTTCGTTGCTTCGGAGAAAAACGGTCGCTCCCAGTTTTCGTCGTGGGTCCAAGAAGTTGCAGCTATACTCGACGTCAGGCGCCAGGTTGGATAGCTCGAATTGCCCGCCTTCCAATTCCTCGCCGAATCCTCGCCAAGTCAAATGCGAAGCAGAGATTTTGAGTCGCGTGACCATCACGGTCCGCTCGACGAGCTCGTTGTTCTCATCCACGATTCTTCCAGCGACTTTCTCGCCATGCTGAATGTCGATCGTCATCGAATGCGGGTCAGCATCTGTCACAAGATCTAACGGTACGAACGCGTTCGCGTAATGGCGGTTACCACCAGGCTTGTCAATATGCAATTCTCGCGAACCCATTTCCTTGAGGACGTAAGCATCGCGCGGACCGTGGACAAGCAACGTCCCCTTGCCCGGTAAAACCGACAACTCAAACGTTCCATCCTCGCCGGTTCTTTCGATACACTGCCAGCCCGTGACGATGTCGTCCGAGTTGTTGGGGTTTGTCTCTTTCGGAAAATATTGCACATTCGCATTAGCAATGGGAGTCTTTGTGGCGGTATCGACGACAATGCCGCGAATGAGCACACCACGTGGGAGAGCGACGTCTACCTTCTTTGACTTGAGACCTGTCCCCCAGCTGATGTCCGGTATCGTTTTCGCAAGATAAGGCTCCCCTTTCGCAGGGAAAGCCGTCACGCCGAATCGAATGCATGGATCTGGATTGATTCGGTAACGCCCTTGGTCGTCGGCTTTCCCTTCTACTGTAGACATCGAACCAAACTCTTGTTGGCTTGCCCAAACTTCTACTTTAACGCCACCAGCTGGTTTGCCGTTGTCGGCAAGTGTAATTTGACCTTCGAAAAACTGCGCTGGTGCCAGCGGTATGACCGCTTCTTCAGATCCCGATACGTTCTTGACGTGGGCTCGGTAGGTACCATTACGCTCGCCCCGTTCTTCTGCCATCCCCGTGTTGATGGCAAGGGTTTGTGGAGCAAACAGTTCATTCCCCTCAACTTCGATGAACGCTCCGATACCTTTACTCAATCGAAGGATTTGGCATCGTCCTTCCGCATCTGTCATTTCGGCGGAGGGCCAAAGTTGAGCCAACTCGGGACGTTGCATAAAGGACCCGAGGCCATCTCGTTCATCCATTGATTTCCCGCTTCGCATGAGACCATTCACTTTCAAAGAAACGCCTTCGGCGGGCCTCCCTTCAATATCGACGAATCGCAAACGCAACGGCTGAAGTGCAAGCATCTCGAGATCCAAGCTTTCTGGCTGTTCGACCAAAGGTATTTTTCGCCACTGAATCCCAAAGCCTTCGGCGCTCGCAATCACTTGGAGATTTTCAAGTCGCTTTCCATCGTTGGGGAGCTTCAATTCAAAACGACCGTCCGCGTTAGAATTCGTTTTGTTCAGCAGTATCAATTGATGGTCGATCAAAC